>UNSP01000001.1 GCA_900556355.1 Candidatus Saccharimonadota bacterium
GGCAATTTCCTGGGAAAAAATTAACTGTAGTGAATCAAGATATATTGCAATTTGACCTGAACCAATTGCCAAAAAATTACAAAGTCGTAGCTAACGTCCCATATTACATCACCAGCAAAATTGTTGAAAAATTGATGACCGCGGAAAATAAGCCGAGCATCGCAGTGCTATTGGTGCAAAAAGAAGTTGCCGAGAGAATTGCGGCAGAGGCTGGTAATATGAGTGTTCTGTCTGTGAGCGTTCAGATTTTTGCTGAGGAGGAGCTAGACATTGAAGTGCCGCGGCAATTCTTCACGCCGCCGCCAAAAGTTGACTCGCAGGTTGTGGTTTTAAGAACTCGTAATAATCCGCTAATTACTCCAGAAGATCAGAGGGATTTTTTCCGCATTGTTAAGGCTGGATTTTCTGCAAAGCGTAAGAAGTTGCGTTCTAGCTTGAGTGGTGGGTTGGGGATTGATAAGATTGTGGCGGAAGAATTGCTGAAAAATGCAGGAATTTCACCAGATGCTCGCGCTGAAGATTTGGCGATTGAAGATTGGAAGAGGCTGCTGAAAGAGTGGCGTCTACGATAATTGCTCTAGTGGTGATATAATATATATCATGACTAAGAAACACGCCTACATCACTACCGCTATTCCTTACGTAAACGGCTTGCCACACGTTGGGCATGCTATGGATTATATGTTGGCAGACGTGTGGGCGCGTTATTCCAGACAGAACGGGCATGAAGTTCGTTTTCAAGCTGGCGTGGATGAGCATGGCAATAAAATTGCTGCCAAAGCTGCCAGTCAGAATCAAACTCCTCAAGAATACGTCGACCAAACGCATATCAATTTTAAGAAGATGATTTCCGAGCTGAACATTTCAGTGACGGACTTTATTCGAACAACTGACGCGCATCACGTTGCTGCGGTGCAATATATTTGGCAAAAACTCGTTGAGGCTGGATATATTTACAAAGGTTCGTATGAAGGCTGGTATTGTCAGGGGTGCGAAGCTTTCGTTACGGATAAAGAAGCTGCCGATAATAATGGGGTTTGTCCAGATCACCAAACTCCGTATCAGCGTTTGAGTGAGGAAAATTACTATTTTAAAACCAGTGCTTTTTCGGACAATATTCGTCAGGCGATTGAGTCAAATAAAATGAGAATCGTGCCTGAATTCCGTAAAAAAGAGTTTTTGGAATTGATGAAAGACGGCCTGAAAGACGTGTCGGTTTCTCGTCCACGTAAAAATCTTAGCTGGGGCGTGCCGGTTCCTGGTGATGATAATCAAGTCATGTACGTCTGGTTGGACGCTCTGAGTAATTACATTACGGTTATCGGTTATCCTGATCGTCCAGAAGAATGGCAATCTTTTTGGCCGGCTGATGTGCAAGTCATTGGCAAGGACATTCTCCGTTTCCACGCTGGTATTTGGCCAGCAATGCTCATGGCGCTAGATTTACCGCTTCCGAAGGTTCTACTTGTCCATGGATTTATTAATTCTGGCGGAATGAAAATGTCAAAGAGTCTCGGAAATGGTGTTGGTCCAGCCGATATTATTCCAGATTACGGCGCTGAGGCATTTCGATATTATTTCTTGCGCCACGTACCAACGCAAGATGACGGCGACTTTACTTGGGAAAAGTTTGAAGCTGCGTATAATGGTGAGCTTGGCAATGATTTGGGCAATTTGGTTCAGCGAGTTGCTAAAATGGTGCAGAGTTATCAAGCTGGCGTTATTGGCGACGCTCCACAATCAGAGCATGACATGGGACCGTATCGTCAAGCAATGGAAAGTTATATGTTTGACCAAGCAATGGACGAAATTTGGCTAATTGTTCGCTCTTTGAATCAATATATTGAGCGAGTTCAGCCTTGGCAAGTTGCTAAAAATCGTGATAAAGATCCAGAAGCAGAGTCGCATTTGAGTGAGATTTTGGCGCACGCTTGTGGCACATTACTGCAAGTGTCTGACATGCTTCGTCCATTTATGCCGCAAACTGCCGAGAAAATTCATGATATGTTTGCTAGTGGTGTCGTGCCGTCAGAATTGACGCCTTTGTTCCCGCGCAAATATATTCACACGCCAGATCCACGCGCTTCGAAAACAGAACCTCAGGTTAAATAGTTTATGATTGAGGCTTATAAGAAAAGTGCGACTGAGGGTTTACGTCTGATAGATTCGCATTGTCATTTGCACGATACGGAATTTTTTACGGACAATCGCGAGCAATTTTACAAAGAAACGGTCGAGGCGAATATTGGCATGATTTGTGTCGGTACTGGCCAGCGAAGTAGCCGCCAAGCTGTGGAATTTGCCGCGAACCATGAGTTTACTTGGGCGGCAATTGGCGTTCATCCGCACGATACGAAAGATGGCTGGGAAGATGTCAAAACTTTGCTGGAGAATAAGACGGAAAATTCTCCGATTGTGGCAATTGGTGAGATTGGGCTCGATTATTATTACAATAACAGTCCGCGGGAAACACAAATTGAGGGCTTGGAGGCACAACTTCAAATGGCAATAGATTATGATTTGCCGGTAAGTTTTCATGTTCGCGATGGCGCGAAGGGTCAGCCGTCAGTTTGGGATGATTTTTGGCCAATTTTTGACAATTTTCCTGGACTGCGCGGTGTTTTGCATAGTTTTACCGATACACGTGAAAATTTGGAAAAAGGTTTTTCGCGAAATTTGTACGTTGGACTTAATGGAATTAGTACGTTCACAAAAGATCAATCACAGAAAGAATTGTTCGCTTCAATTCCGCTGGAGCGATTATTGCTAGAAACTGACGCGCCGTTCTTGACACCAGCGCCGTTTCGTGGTAATATAAACAAGCCAGAATATGTGAGATTGGTGGCTGAATATTGGGCGAAGCAGCGAAATATTGATTTTGATGTTTTAAGCCAAGCTACTCTTCACAACACAAAAGAACTTTTTGGCATTTGAAAGTGGAGAAAATGAATAGTACGCCGGAATGTGTTACAAAAACACCCGAAATTGAAGCTCGCGAAAAACTTGCCGCTATTTTTTCTGACGCCGAGCAGCGCGGTGACAATTCTAAAGTAAACCCTGAATTGGGGAAGACTGCGTTTGACGTAAATAATCTTAAAGCGAATATTCCTAATAACGAGGCGGTTGATTTTTGTAAACAGGTGCTTGGTGAAAATGAGAAGCCTACCGATCCTGTTGAGTCTGTGAAAGAAATTGGCAATATGTTAGCAGATCTTCGAAAAACTAAAGCTAACGAGGTGCAATAAGTGACTAAGTTTTTGAAAAAAGTACGAAGTTTGGTTTTTGCTGATGATAGCGACGCGGTGTCTTTATTGAAATTCCGTAAAAAAGATCGTCCATTAAAGAAATTTACCGAGCGCGAACTAATCCAATTGGAAAGTGAAATTGGCGCAACAATTTTTGGCGAGAAGCCGGCGTATGTTGCGCGGCGAGAATTTTTTAATTTAGATAAAGATACCTGGATTTGGTATGAAGAAGTTGCTGATGGTAAGGGTGGTCGGCAAGAATTGACGACGCGTTATGAAGTGCAACCAAAGGGAATTTTGAAGATTCAGCCGAATTATCGCTATAGTTACTTGGAGGGCGATGAGCTTCAGAATTTTGTCTTGGCAACTAAGGAATATTACGAGCGAGTTTCTCGGCAATTGTATAAGAAAGATCCGCAAACCGGTCAGCCGCTTTGATATAATAAAAAAGTGAATAAAGACTATATCTATCTTGATCATGCTGCTGCCACGCCAATGGACCCGTTGGTGGTTGAGGCTATGTTGCCATATTTTTCTGAAAAGTTTTTCAATCCGTCTAGTCCGTACGCTCCAGCAATATTTACAAAGCGTGAATATCAAGACGCGAAGGCTCGGCTGGCGCGCTGCTTGGGTGTGATGGCTGATGAATTGATAATGACAGCTGGAGCAACTGAGTCTGTTAATTTGGCGTTCAATGCAGCAAATGGCGTAAGTTTAATTTCGGCAATTGAGCATGATTCGGTGATTAATTCCGCAAAAGCACGTTCGGAAGTGAAGCTAATTCCGCCAATGAAAAATGGACGAATAGACCCGAACGTGGTTAAAAAAATGTTAACGCCAGATGTTGGATTTGTTAGTGTTGCGCTGGTGAATCATGAGCTGGGCTATATCCAGCCAATTGAAGAAATTGCGGAAATTGTAAAAGCTGAGCGACTCAGGCGCCAAGAAAATGATGAACCTTTACCGTTGATTTTTCATACAGATGCTTCGCAGGCGGCGGCTTTGATTGACGTGAAGATTAAAAGGCTGGGTGTTGATTTATTGACATTATCTGCGGCGAAAGTTTACGGTCCAAAGCAAGTTGGTTTACTATGGGTGCGACCTGGCGTTACGCTGAAAGCGAATATTTTTGGCGGCGGTCAAGAGTTGGGGCTGCGTAGTGGAACTGAAAACGTTGCTGGCGTGGTTGGTTTTGCGACTGCTTTGGAATTGGCGCAAAAACGACGTTCCGCTGAAGTGAAGCGACTGCGAAAGTTGCGGGAAAATTTGGTAAAAGATTTGAAGCAAGCTTTTCCTGAGATGTTAATATCATCAGATATGAAAAAAAGTTTGGTGAGTTTTTTGAATATATCATTTCCTGGAGTTGATGCTGAAAGATTGGTGTTTTTATTAGAATCTCGTGGAGTTCTAGTGGCTACGGGTAGTGCTTGCGCGGCTAATTCTGGAACGCGTTCTCACGTACTAGCGAGTGTTGGTCTGAGCGAATCAGAGATTGACGGAAGTCTAAGGCTTACCTTAGGCAAGTTGAACAATGATGAAAACATAAAGCGAGCTGGCGAATTTATCATCGAAGCTGTGCAAGCGGAAATGAAGAGGACTCGTCGATGATTCATAAACTAGTTGGCTTGATTATTTTTGCTGCTTTGGTGATTTTTGGGCTTGGCGCATATTTGTCACCGAATGATTTGGGGAAATGTCAAGGCGTGGGCGAAGGCGATTGTCGTAAGGCTGATGCAATAGTTGTTGTCAGCGGTGGTGATACGAATGCGCGAACCGACGAGGCTATTAAACTGTATAAAGAAGGTTGGGCGCCGTTGATTGTTGTGTCGGGCGCGGCGGCCGATAAAACTGGCCCGTCCAACGCTAAGGCTATGTATCAGCGAGCGATTAACAGCGGTGTTCCCGAGAAAGCCATTGTTATGGACGAGTCTTCCGAAACGACCAGACAAAACGCCACTGAAGTGAAGAAAATTGTCGATTCGCGAAAAATTAAAGATGTGATTCTGGTGACGAGTGGCTATCATATGCGTCGGGCGCAACTCGAATTTTCAGCGCAATTTAACGATGTGAAGATTCGAAGTCATTCTGTTGCTTCTGATAAAAACTGGAGCTCGTGGTGGTGGTTGACTCCGTGGGGCTGGTGGTTGGCAATGGGTGAATTAATGAGAATTGGGCTATTCGCCATGGGGCTGTCTAGATGAGTAAGAAAGTTTTTGTTGGAATGTCGGGTGGTGTGGATTCCTCCGTGGCCGCAGCACTTTTGGTTGAGCAGGGTTACGATGTAACGGGCGTTTATATGAAAAACTGGTCGGAAGATCTGCCTGGGATGCATTGTCCGTGGGCGGAAGATGTTGCTGACGCCAAGCGTGTGGCGGTTGGCTTGGGTATTGATTTTCGAGTTTTTGATTTCCAGAAAGAATATAAGCAAAACGTTGTCGATTATATGATTCGTGAATATCAAGCGGGTCGCACGCCAAACCCAGATATTATGTGTAATCAAGAGGTGAAGTTTAAGATATTTTTAGAGGCCTCGTTGGCGGCTGGGGCGGATTATATCGCGACAGGGCATTATGCGCGTGTTGCTCATGAATCGTCTTCGTCAGCCAAATTGTTACGCGCTCGTGATGATAGTAAAGACCAAACCTACTTCTTATATCGAGTAACTTCGGAAGCTTTATCAAAAACCATATTTCCGTTGGGCGATTTTACTAAGGCGGAAGTTCGCGAAATGGCTAAAGAGCGTGGTTTGTGGACGGCGAGTAAAAAAGAGTCGATGGGGATTTGTTTTGTTGGGCAAGTTGGAATTCGTGAGTTTTTGTCGGAATATGTTAAAACTGCGCCAGGAAATATTATTGATCAGCAGACGGGATCTGTCGTCGGTAAACATGACGGCGCAATTTTCTATACTCTTGGTCAGCGTCATGGTTTGAACGTTGGTGGCGGATTACCATACTATGTCGTCGGTAAAGATATGGAGAAAAATGAAGTTTACGTGTCGCGCTCAATTGACAATGAAAGTTTGTGGCGAAAAGAACTTAGGCTGGCGGATATTCATTGGATTGATCAAGCGCCACATAAAGATAAGAATGTGCAGGTTCGGTTGCGTCATCGAGGCGCTTTATTCGACGCGAAAATTGACGGAGATATTGTGCACCTTTCTGCTTCGGAGCGTGCCGTAGCCGCGGGTCAATCTGCGGTAATATATGACGGCGATGAATGTTTGGGCGGCGGAATCGTGAAAACAGATTGACGTTATAGGAAAAATAGTGTAAACTGTTCTAAAGTAAGGAATAATAAAACGTAGAGTTAAAGGAAGAATTAATTTTATGCTAGCAATTCGTTTGCAACGTTTGGGTCGCAAAGGTTATCCAGTATATCGCTTGGCGGTACAAGAAGCACATCGTCATCCATCAAGTGGTCGTGTAGTCGCTTATGTCGGTAGCTACAATCCACACACTAAAGAATCAAATATCCAAGTTGAATTGGCTCAGAAATATTTGGACAATGGCGCACAGCCAACACCACGCGTAGTTAAGTTATTGAAAGAAGCTGGCGTTAAGTTGCCAAAGTGGGTTAAGGAAGTTTCAGCTGACAAGCACAAAGCCATCCGTAATCCAGAAAAACTTCGCAAGAATCAACCAAAAGAAGAGCCAGCTGAAGAAGTAGCTGAATAATCTGTTGAGATTGGCGATTTGATCTATAAACCCCATCTGTAAGGTGGGGTTATTTTATGGTATAATAACACTCATGAATGCCCAAAAAATACGTAGTAAATATCTTGAATTTTATAAAAAACAGGGTCACGCCGTTGTTGAGCGTGCGCCGTTGATTTTAACTAATGATCCGACGACTTTATTTACGGGCGCCGGAATGCAGCCGATGATTCCGTACTTGCTTGGTGAGGCGCACCCCGAAGGTAAGAGAATTGCCGATTCTCAAACGTGTTTGCGAGCGCAGGACATCGACGACATTGGTGATAATCGCCATACAACGTTTTTTGAGATGCTTGGAAACTGGAGTCTGGGTGACTATTTTAAGGAAGAGCAAATTGGTTGGATGTGGACGTTTTTGACTGAGGAAATTGGTCTTGATCCGCAGAGATTGTACGTAACATGTTTTATTGGTGCGCCGGAATATAATATTGAGAAAGATGTTGAAGCGGCTAAATTATGGCAGAAAAAGTTTGCAGAAAAGGGCATTGATGCAAAGACGGCGGACATCGGCAGCGAAGAACAGGGAGCGGCGCGTGGTGTAAATCCAGGTGAAAGAATTTTCTTTTATGACGGCAGTAAAAACTGGTGGAGTCGCAATGGCGGTCCAGAAACTACCCCGGTTGGCGATCCGTGTGGTCCGGATAGTGAGATGTTTTATGAGTTTGATTTCATTGAGCATGATCCAAAATTTGGTGAAAATTGTCATCCGAACTGTGATTGTGGTCGATTTATGGAGATTGGCAATAACGTATTTATGGCATATAAAAAAGTTGCTGAGGGGCAATTTGAGCCACTCGATAAGCCAAATATTGACCATGGGTCTGGACTTGAGCGAATCGCGGCTGCAGTAAATAATGATCCTGACGTCTTTAAGATTAGTTTGCTTTGGCCGATTATTGAAAAGCTGCAAGATCTGAGCGGCAAGGATTACGCTTCACATACCGAAAGTATGCGAGTGATTGCTGATCATTTAAGGGCTGCGGCGTTTATGGCGGTTGATGGGTGTGTGCCAAGTAATAAAGAGCAGGGCTATGTAATGCGTCGTCTGCTCCGTCGGGCAATTCGCTATAGCTTTGATTTGGGTATCGAGCAGAATTTCCTGCAAGAAGTTGTGCCGACAATTGCTGATTTGTATGAAGCTGATTTTCCAGAGGTGAAGAATAATCGCGATAATATAATTGCTGTCCTCGTTAAGGAGGAAAAAGCTTTTCGCCAGACTTTGAGAAAAGGTTTGCGACAAATGCAGCGCTACATTGACGATGGCTTGACTGGTGAAGAATTGTTCACTTTGTATGACACTTTCGGTTTTCCAGTGGAACTCAGTACGGAAGAGGCATATAAACAAGGAATTAAACTTTCGGACAATTGGCGTGAGGAATTTGCTAAGAAAATGGATGAGCAACGGCAGCGCTCTAAGACGGCTCGTAAGGGACAATTTAGCGGCGGCTTGGAAGGTCATGACTCTATTCATCTGAAATATCACACGGCGACGCATTTGTTGGGTGCGGCGTTACGTAAGGTTTTGAATGCGCCAGATTTACAGCAACACGGAAGCAATATTACTGCCGATCGATTGCGCTTTGATTTTAATCACGATAAGTTGACACCAGAAGAAAAACAGGCGGTCGAAGATCAAGTTAATGCTTGGATTGATGAAGATTTGCCAGTTAGTTTTGCTGTTTATCCGACCGACGAGGCATTGAGCATGGGCGCAATTGGTGCGTTCGGTGAGCGTTACGGTGATGAGGTTAAGGTCTATTCCATTGGCAAGGATGGCAACATTGTTAGCTTTGAAGTTTGCGGCGGTCCGCACGTCGAGCATACTGGAGTTTTGGCTGAAGGTGGCAAGCGATTCAAAATCACCAAAGAAGAATCTAGTTCGGCTGGAATTCGTCGAATCAAGGCTGTTTTAAGAGAGATAATTAACTGTTGATCTAAAATCACAAACGTTATATAATATTTCTTATATGGCATTGAAAGACATGTTGAAGAAGTCTGATAAAGATAGTCGCGAGCTATTGGTTAGCTTAGATATTGGTACGGAAGTGGTTAAGGCGTTGATAGCTGAAGTTAAAGATGACGAGCTGAAGATTATTGGTGTTGGTCGAAAACAGCAGGAAATGGGCGATATGCATAGCGGTGCGATTGCTGATATTGCTGGGGTTGTGGCGAATTGTGAGGAGGCTCTGTCTGAGGCTGAGGATCAAGCTGGCGTTCAGGGTAAGCGAGTTGTTATTGGCATCGCGGGCGAACTGGTCAAAGGTGTGACGAACACTATTCGCTATCGCAGGCCGCAGCCGAATAAGCCGCTAGATATTGCCGAGATGGAATTTATCATTGAGAAAGTTCAGGAGCGAGCCCAGGGAAAAGCTCAGGCTCAAATTGCACTGGAAACTGGCAATGAAGATGTTGAAGTGAAGCTGGTTAACTCGGCATTGGTGAGTATTCATATTGACGGATATAAAGTTTCGAATCCGATTAGTTTTCAGGGGCGAGATGTGGCGGTGCAGATTTACACGGCGTTTGCTCCGATGGTTCACATCGGTGCGCTGGAGAAGGTTGCGGACGAGCTTGCGCTGGATTTGGTGGCTGTGGCTGCCGAGCCATTTGCGGTGAGCAGGAGCGTTTTGGGATCGGATACGGATAGCAATTTCACGGCGATTCTAGCAGACATTGGTGGCGGCACGACGGATATTGCAGTTGTTAATGACGGCGGAGTCGAAGGCACGAAGATGTTTGGTATTGGTGGACGAAGTTTCACTAGAACTATTGCGGCTGACCTGGATTTAAGCTTCAAAGATGCAGAAAAGTTGAAGCTGAACATTGATAATGAGAATTTGAAGCCTAGTGTAAAGAAAAAAGTTGACGCGGCGATCGATAAAACTTTGGAAGTTTGGCTATCAGGTGTTGAATTAGCGCTGAGTGATTTTGATAATGTCGATTATTTGCCGAATAGGATTTTACTGTGTGGCGGCGGATCGAGTTTGCAGAAAATTACTGAAGCTCTGAAGACTCGACGCTGGCCAGAAGATCTGCCTTTTACTAAGAAACCAGTAGTTCAATATATCAATCCAAGTGATATTACAGGAATAGTTGACGAAACCGGAGATATTAGCGATCACACATTTGTAACTGCAATGGGCTTGTTGCGAGTTGGATATGATACAATTATCGGTAGTCAAGACGGTAATAGTTTAGTTGAAAAAGTAAATAGGTTGTTAAAGATTTAAAATGAATAAAGACGTTATTTATATCGATGTAGAAGACGACATTACGACGATAATTAGTAAGATTAAGGCGTCGAAAGAGCGAATTATTGCGTTAGTGCCGCCTCGAAGAATTGGCGTTTTACAGAGTGCAGTCAATATTCGATTACTAGCTCGGGCGGCAACTTCGGCGGATAAGAGAATTGTATTAATCACGAATGATTCGGTTTTGGCTGGATTGGCGGCAACGGCGAAAATTCCTATTGCAAAAACGCTTCAGAGCAAGCCAGAAATTGCGGAGATTCCAGTTCTGAAAGTTGATGACGACAATGATGTGATTGATGGCGGCAAGCTGGCGGTTGGAGATATGGCGGATTCTGCGAAAAGATCAAAGAAATCCGATGAAGACTCTGCCGTAGATAATGTTATAGCTGACGCAAATAATAAGGAGCCTAAGGGGTTAGACTCTCTGAAAAAGATGGTTAAAAAACCGAAAGTCCCTGATTTTAATACATTTCGTAAGAAGTTCTTATTGATAGGCGGCGGCGCCTTGCTTTTGATCGTATTTTTGGTTTGGGCAATTTGGTTTGCTCCACATGCCACGGTCGTTATTTCGGCAAAGACTACTAGTATGACAGTCAGCGATACCGTCAGCTTGAATGAAACAGCCACTACAAGCGCAAAATCTAATGTCATTAAGTCTGTAAAGAAAGAATTAGCAAAGGAAGTTAGTGTTGAATTTTCTGCTACGGGCAAGAAGAATGTCGGAGAAAAGGCGACCGGAGTAGTTGTCTTCAGCAACTCGTCGTCAAGTAGTGTGACTATTTCAGCTGGTACAATTTTGAAAAATAGCGGACTATCTTATACTTTGAATTCTTCTGTGACTGTCCCAGGAGCTACGTTGGGTTGGAGTTGTCCAGGATATAAATGTCCGGGATCTGCTTCTGGGTCTATTACCGCCAGTGAGGGCGGAGCTCAGTATAATGCGGCAACTGGTAGTATGAGTATTTCGGTTGATGACATTTCTGCGTCGCTACGGTCTGCTACTAGTGGCGGCACCGATAAAACTGCAACGGTTGTGACGGCTAGCGATATAGAATCGGCAAAAAGCAAGCTGAGCGAAAAGAAGATTGATGGATTAAAGGAGCAATTGTTGTCATCATTCGGCGATTCGGCAACGGTTATAACGGAAAGCTACGTTGAAAATCGATCAGATCCTAACCCAAGTGTAGCGGTAGACGGCGAAGCGACTGGAGCTGTAACTCTGAAATCGACAATTACCGCCAGCGCGTTGGCTATTGATAAGAATGAACTAAAAAACTTTGTGGAAGCAAAGCTTAAAGAGGAGATTTCTGGTAAGAAGTCGCAGAGAATTTATGACAATGGAGTAAACAAGGTTGCGTTCTCGCAATTTTCTAAGGCGCATAATACACAGGCTGTTCGCTTAACTACGAATGGCAAGGTTGGTCCAGATATTAAAGAAGCGAGCGTAAAGGATCAAGCCAAAGGCAAGAGTTACGGAGAGGTTCAGTCTGCTATTGAATCTATCGAAGGCGTTGAAGATGTCGATGTTAAATTCTCGCCATTCTGGGTTAAATCTGTTCCAAAAGATATCAATAAGATTAATGTCGAGTTTAAGATAAAAGATGTCAAGTAAAAACTTTTTAGCGCTAGATGTTGGGTCGCGGCGAATTGGTTTGGCTATGGCGGATTCGCAAGTGAAAATTGCCGTGCCGTTTGGTTGGTTGGAGAATAATGAAAATATCGTCCAGGGAATAACAGAGCTAGTATTGAGGCACGATATTGATACGATCGTAGTGGGCTATCCACGAAATCAATCTGGCGAACCAACGAAGCAGACGGAATTTGTAGAAGAATTTGTTAAGCAATTTGAAGATATTGAGCTTGATACCGAGATTGTTTTTCAAGATGAATCTTTAACAAGTGTACAGGCTGAGCAGAGATTGGGGAATAAAATTAAAGATAAGGGCGAGATTGATGCAGAGGCTGCTAGCATAATTTTGCAGGATTTTTTGGAGGAGAATTATGAAAATTCGTAAACAACGCATTTGGCTATTAGTGTTGTCAATAGTTGTGGCTATCGCTGGAATCGGCACCCTTGGGGCAACAATGTGGTATAAGCAAATGCTTTCTCCTGTCGACGTAAATAGTCAGCAAACCTTCAGAATTAATATTAAAGAAGGTATGGGATCTAGTGATATTGCCAAAACTTTAGAGGATAATAAAATTATCAAAAACTCTTTAGCGTTTTCTATTTACACAAGGCTCCATAACTCAGCGAGCAAGTTTAAGGCTGGTGTTTATTCTGTAAAAGCTTCACAATCTGTCGATGAGATAATTAATCATTTGACTAGCGGCAAAACTGATGAGATTGCTATAACATTTTATCCTGGATCGACTTTGAATAAAAAAATAAAGAATTCTGATGGTAGAGAGGTTGAATCTGTGCTGCTTAAGGCGGGGTTCTCGGATGATCAGATAAAAAAGGCATTTGCCGCTAAGTATGACAGTCCAGTTTTTGCAGGTAGACCGGAAAATGCTGGACTTGAAGGGTATATTTACGGTGAAACATTCTATATTTCCCCAGACGAAACTGCAGAACAGGTTTTGCAGCGGTCAATTGATCATCTGGAGAAAATTGTTAAGAAATATAATCTGGAGGAGAAATTCAAAGCTCGTGGGCTGACCTTATATCAAGGGATAACACTAGCGTCGATTATTCAGCGCGAGTCGATTGGCTGTGGGTCTGGCGTGGAAACTTGCGAGGATCAGCGTAAGATTGCTAGCGTATTTTACAATCGTCTGAAAGCCAATATGCCGTTGGGCTCTGATGTAACATATCAATATATCGCTGACAAAACAGGGGTAGAGCGCTCGCCAAACCTTAAATCGCCATATAATACACGCATTCAAAAAGGCTTAACTCCTGGACCAATCGCTTCGCCTAGTTTGAGCGCGTTGAATGCTGCTGCTGACCCGATAAACTCTGATTATTTCCTGAGCGGCGACGATGATACTACGTATTTTGCAAAAACAAACGAAGAGCATGAGTCTAATATCAAGACTCATTGTCAAAAGAAGTGTCAGATTTCTTGACAAAAACGCATTTTATAAAATTTATTGACTTTATTGTCAATGTTGTGTAAAATAGATGTTAGATCATTTGTCTAATTTATCAACAGGGGGTGAATTACGATAAATGACCTGCCAAAATTGTCGCTACGGATATAGCAAAACTAATGTAGAATAATAATAATCAATTAGGTCGACAACATATCCTGTTCTATTGCGAGAAGAAAGACAATTTGGTAGAGGTGCTGATGGTAACATCAACACAAGGAGAACGATTATTCGTAACCATTTTACATCTCTTCGGAGTAAAAAACGTAAACTGCAATCATTTGCAATCTACGGTGGAATATTTTTATTGACTATATCATTTTTGATCTACGGCAATAGCGGTAGTAATGTATCCGCTGAAAGATCAAAAACTTTGGCATCATCTGAAACTACTGGTGTTTCATCGGTATCTAAGTCTGCTAAGTCTAAAACAGCTTCAGTAGATGAATTAGCAGCAGCTAATGCTGTAACTAACTTGGCGGAAACGGCGGAATTGCCTTCGGCTGGTGATTTACGCGAGTCTGAAACTTCACTAACAATTAAGAAGAGTCTTTCTCAGAATGATGCAGAAGTTATAACAAAACCTGACATTGTTAAGCCAGACACTTCGGCGGCGCGTGGTATTTCATCTTACGTAACCAAAGAGGGTGACACAATGGAGTCTATTGCTAAGAAATTTAAAATTTCATCTCAGACGCTTCGTTGGGCTAATAATACAACTTCGGACGCTGTAGAGCCAAATAAGACTCTAGTTGTGCCTCTTGTTGACGGTGTTGTCTATACTATTAAAGACGGCGATACTGCCCAATCTCTGGCAGAAAAGTATAAGACGAGTGCTGAGCGTGTTGTTCTATATAATGATATCGATGACGGCGCCAAGCTGTCTATTGGCTCTAGAATTGTGTTGCCTGGAGGTGAGCTTCCAGAAAATGAGCGACCTGGTTATGTTGCTTCGCGAAGTAGGTCATATGGCAATCGATATTCTTCGTCGTCGACTACTACGAGTGCGAGTCGAAGCTGGTTGACTGCTTCTGTTGGTAATCGTTATGCCGCCGGTAACTGTACGTGGTATGCATACGAGCGTCGTTTGCAGCTTGGTCGTCCAATTGGTAGTTTCTGGGGTCATGCTAAGGCTTGGAGTGCTAGTGCTCGTGCTGCTGGACTCGTGGTTAACAATGTTCCAGCGCCGGGTGCTATTATACAGAATGTTTGGGGTGGCTATGGCTATGGACACGTCGGTATCGTGGAACGAGTAGATGGTCAGAATATCTATGTTTCAGATATGAATTATGCGGGTTATAATATTATCTCTTCTCGTATCGTGCCGCTTGCTGAGGCTGGTCGCTATAACTTCATTCACTAAAATTTAAAATGACACCAGTGCAACACCCCGTCGACTGATGGGGTGCTTTTTGGTATACTAAAGATATGTTTGTAGATATTGCAAAAGTTTTAGTGCGCGCCGGTAGAGGCGGTAATGGTGTAGTTAGTTTTCGTCATGAGAAATACGTCGATAAGGGCGGTCCTGATGGCGGTGATGGCGGTCGTGGTGGTGATATTGTTTTTTTGGCGACGAAGGATCTTAACACGCTGTTGAATTTTCGGTATAAGCCAGAGCTGAAAGCCGAAAAAGGTGGTGATGGCGGAAAACGTAATAAGCGAGGAAAAAGTGGTGCGCCGCTAATCGTTAAGGTGCCAATGGGCACCCTAGTGAAGCGCGACGGTATGGTAATTGCGGATTTGACTGAAGATCAGCAGCAGGCAGTGGTGGCTCGCGGTGGAGATGGTGGATTTGGAAATGCACACTTTACGTCTAGTACACGCCAAACACCTAAGATTGCTGAATTTGGTGAGGCTGGCGAGGAATTCGAGGCAGAGTTGGAATTGAAATTATTAGCCGACGTTGGTTTGGTCGGCTTTCCGAACGCTGGTAAGTCGACGTTCCTGAGTGTGGTTTCTAATGCGCGTCCGGAGATTGCTAATTACGAATTTACGACTTTGACGCCTAATTTGGGAGTGGCTGATGTTGACGATGGATCAATTTTGATTGCTGATATTCCGGGGTTGATTGAAGGTGCATCAGAAGGTAAAGGTTTGGGTGATCAATTTTTGCGTCATGTCGAACGAACGGCCGTGCTGCTTCATATGATTGATGTGTATAGCGATGATCCGGCGGAGAAATATCAAGCAATTCGTCGCGAGCTGGAAAAATATTCTGAATCATTAGCGGAGCGTCCAGAGATAATAGCGCTGACCAAATGCGAAGGTTTGGATGATGAGATTATTGCTATGCAGTCGACTGCCCTTCAAAAAGTAGCTAATGGCGCGCCAGTTGTAGCGATTTCTTCCCAGACACACGACGGAGTGACTGAGATTCTACGAATGTTGCGTGATGAAGTTGCTAAATATCGAGAGCGTGAAGCTGAGATTGTTGATGAAAAAGAGGAAGATTTGCCGACAATTTCGTTGGACGATCAGGTTGTTTCTGATGCTTGGTCTGTAAGGCGTGTTTCTGACGCTGAATCTAATGAAGCTGACGATGAAGATGAGAAGATTGAGTTTATTGTTACGGGCGCTAAGATTGAAAAATTTGCTCGTCGGACTAACTTTGATCAGTTTGAATCTGTTAATCGCTTACGAGATATTATGCGAAAAATGGGAATTACTCACGAATTATTGCGTCAAGGGGCGATTGGTGAAAGCTTGATTCAGATTGGCGAATCTATGCCGTTTACATTGGTCGAGCAATAAATTCTGCTGGTGTAAATTAGCGTGGGCTTGATGATATAATATAAATATGGCGCAAACATTTTTCTTCTACGATCTTGAAACTAGCGGTCTTAATCCCAGGCAAGATCGAATTATGCAATTTGCCGGTCAGCGAACCGATATGGATTTGCAGCCGATTGGTGAACCGTACAATATTCTCGTGACACTAAATGACGATACGTTGCCGAGTCCTGATGCGTTGATGGTGACGGGTATAACGCCGCAAAAAACTGTCGAAGAAGGCTATACTGAGGCTCAATTTGCGCGTATGTTAAGCGAGGAAATATTTACGCCTGATACGATTGCTGTTGGATTTAATAATATCCGTTTTGACGACGAGTTTATTCGTCATTTGTTCTGGCGGAATTTTTACGATCCATACGAGTGGACTTGGAAAGACGGTCGATCCAGATGGGATTTATTGGATGTGGTACGCTTAACCAGGGCGCTTCGACCTGAGGGAATTGAATGGCCGATTGACGACAAAGGTGAGCCGAGCAACCGCTTGGAACTCATCACGAAAGCTAATGGAATAGAGCACGAGAACGCGCATGATGCGCTAGCGGACGTGACCGCGTTGATTGCTGTGACTAAATTGATTAAGCAGAATCAGCCGCAAATGTACGACTATTTGCTGAAAATGCGCGATAAGAAATTGGTTCAGAAACTGGTGAATGTCGATGATAAAAAACCTTTTGTTTATGCGAGTGGTCGTTATGATAAAGAATTCGCCAAAACGACTGTGGCTTTTCCGCTAACCACGAGCCGAAATGGTGGCGTGATTGTTTATGATTTGCGTTATGATCCGACGCCGTTTGTTGATCTGAGCGTTGAGGAATTGTCGGCGAAGATATTTGCAACATGGGAAGAAAGGCAAGCTGAGGATTTCGTTAAATTGCCAGTTAAGGAATTGCAATATAATCGCTGCCCGGCAGTTTCGCCGCTTGGTGTGTTGACTCAAGGCGATGGCTGGGAGAAGATTTCTCTGGATGCGGAAACTGTACAGAAGCACCAAGATATTTTACTTTCTCATCCAGATTTTGCCGAAAGGCTGCGTAGTATATTTGAAAATAAGCCAGAGTTTAAGAAAATGACCGATCCAGAAGCGCAATTATACGATGGATTTTTGGACAATAGCGATCGAGTTCGCGTTGAGGCTGTACGTAATGCTGATGAGCGCGAATTGGCTGATTTTCATCCGGATTTTCAGGATGAGCGATTGTCGCCACTATTGCTGCATTATAAAGCGCGAAGTTTTCCTAATTTGCTTAGT
>UNSP01000002.1 GCA_900556355.1 Candidatus Saccharimonadota bacterium
CAATCAGGAGCTGATTGCTCTGTTTGATAAATACGGCAGTGACCGGCGCCAGGCGCTGCGGGAAAATAAGAAGCTTTCCTATCTGTACGCACTGGCAGATTTGCGGGAAAACCTGTTGGACTGGTGCCAATTTGACCCGGAACAGCAGGCGCTGCAGATCGGGGCGGACGCGGGCGCGCTGACAGGGCTGCTTGCCAGGCGTTTATCGTCGGTAACGGTGCTGGATGCTTCCGAAGAAAATCTGGAGGTAGTACGCCGCCGCTTCCAGACAGAGCCCGAGCTGGCGGCGAAGATCCGCTATGTCTGTGCGGATGTGGAGACGTATGCGATGAAAGCGGAAAAGCGTGGCGGGACATATGGATATGTAATGCTGATCGGGGGGTTGACGGCGGCAGATAAAGCGGGACGCGCGGCACAGATGACAGCCGCAAAACAGCTTCTTTCTGCTCATGGAACCTTGATTGCGGCGGCTTCCAACTGGTTTGGCGTGAAATACATGGCAGGCGCAGAGCGGGAGACGGGCGCACTTTCCTGGAACGAAATGAAGCAGCTGCTTCCGGGCGGGGAATTTTACTATCCGATGCCGGATTACCGGACGGCGGGAGAGATTTTTTCAGATGCCTATCTGCCGAAAAAAGGCGATCTGACCGGTGTGTTACCGGTCTATGACTGTCCGCAGTATATGCTGATGGATATGGGGGCGGCGCTCGATGCAGCCTGCGAAGACGGACGGTTCCCGGAATTTGCGAATGCATTTCTGGTTTTTTGGCAGTTTTATAAATACGATTCATTGTTTTGCTATAATCGGCATATTTTTGTATAATTACCCCAGAGATTATGCGGAAAAAGTTTGATTTTTACTTCAAAATTGTTCTGGTCGTTCTTGATATCTTAGCTTTATTGAGCGCATTTACTATTGCCTATATTTTGCGAATTTCCCTGGATCCTAGACCATTCCATATCAGCATCAATGCTATGGATTTTATCACCTCCATTTTTATGACGTTGCCGTTGTGGATTGTAATGTTCTACTTCTTCGGCTTATACGACCGAGAGGTTTACACACACCCATTGCGAAACTTTGGACAAATACTTTTAGCGTCAATAACTGGAATTATGATTATGATTTCCGTGGCGTTCTTTACCAATACTCCATTATTCCCGGCCAAGCTTGTCGCGGTTTACGCCACTGGAATTGGCTTCATCTTACTAATGATTTTCCGCAGCGCCGCCAATATTGTTCGCCTAAAACTATTAAAGCGCGGTTTGGGTGCGCGCCGTGTTATATTAATTGGCAATTGTGACTTAACTCACGTTCTGACTGATTTTATAGAAACTAATCCGTTAACTGGCTTTAAGATTAGCGGAATTGTTGCGCAAACCCAGTTCATTCCTATTGAATTAAAAAAGCTTCGACGCTCGTCCTTAGAATCGGCGCTCACCATGGATAAAATTGATGTTATTATCCAAACCGACTCAAAAAACGTTAGCGAACATTATCAAATTGCCCAGAAACATTATCTGGATTTTTATCAAGCGCCGGAATTCGACGGAATTATGACCACCAAACACACTATTGATATCATCGACTCCGTGCCGCTAATTCACACTCATCCGACGCCGCTAATGGGCTATGGGCGAATTGTGAAGCGAATTATGGATATTATCGGTGGAACAGCTGGGATTATCATCGCCTCACCAATTATGCTTTTGGTGGCAATTGCCGTAAAAATCAGCGACCCAGCAGGACCGATTTTAATGCACGGCAAACAACAGAAACGTCTCACTCGCTACAATCGACCGTTTAAAGTCTACAAATTTCGCTCACATTATGCAAAGTTTGATGGCAAAACCGACGAAGAAGTGTTTCGAATGGTTGGTAAGCCTGAGCTAATTGAAGAATACCGTAAAAACGGCGACAAACTTGATCATGATTTTCGCGTGACGCCAGTTGGTCGATTTATTCGTCGCTTCAGTCTTGATGAATTGCCACAATTATTCAACGTCGTAAAGGGCGACATCAGCCTAGTCGGACCGCGAGCGCTGGTGCCACACGAGTTAAGCGCCTACGACAAAAAACATGTTTTATTAGCGGTCAAATCAGGACTCACTGGACTTGCAGTAGTGTCTGGTCGGCGCAGTATTAGCTTTGAAGAGCGTCGACGAATCGACTTATATTATGTTCAAAACTGGAGTATCTGGATGGACATCACGATTTTATTAAAAACCTGCTTGGTCATTTTCCAGAAAGATAATTAATGAGTAAGCCAAAAATTGCCATAGTTCACGATTGGATTTACGGCGGCGGAGCCGAAAAAGTCGTTTTGGAAATTCACAAATTGTACCCAGATGCGCCAATTTATACTTCTTTTTGTAGCGATGAATGGCGAGAAAGGTTAAATAATAAAGTTGTTACTGGCTATTTACAGCGATGGCCGTTTTCAAAAATTCGACGATTACTGCCACTTCTTAGGCAATGGTGGTTTGCTAAGCTTGATCTTAGCGAATTTGACATTATCATCTCCAGTTCGGGAAATGGCGAGGCAAAATTCGTCCGCAAATCCAGACCAGATCAACTTCATATTTGTTATTGTCACACGCCAACGCATTTTTATTGGCGGCACTACGACGAATATATCAAACGACCAAGTTTCCGTCCGCAATGGCTGGCGCGCCTAGGCTTAAAAACCCTAGTCCGACCACTGAAAAAACGAGATTTTAGCGCCGCTCAGCAAGTCGATGTTTTTATCGCCAACTCTACGGGAATTCAGGCTGATATTGAAGAGTTTTATCAGCGAAAAAGTACGGTTATTTTTCCGCCAATTGACGTGTCGAGCTTTTCGCCACTTGCTAAAATCGCAAGCAAACGTCCATCCCTAAAAATCCTCGCTGTCTGATTTGGGGGCGAATTGTACCGATGAAACGGCTTGACATTGCTATTAAAGCTTGTCAGAAGCTTGGCTGGCAATTAGATATTATTGGAAAAGGTCCAGACGTTGATAATCTAAAAAATATCGCCAATAAACATACTAATTTCTTAGGATTTGTCGATAATGCCACACGAGAAAAATATATTAAAAAAGCAGATTTGTTTATCTTTTGTTCACACGAAGATTTTGGAATCGCGCCAGTTGAAGCGTTGGCGTCTGGTATTCCAGTGGTTGCGTATGAAGCTGGCGGCGCACTTGATTATATAAAACCTGAAAAAAATGGCTGGTTCTTTTCTGAGCAAACGGATTCTTCATTGCTAGAAACCTTAGAGAAACTTCCAGAAAAAAAAGTTTCACCAACAAAAATCTCAGCCACAGCTAACGAATTTTCAGCTGCAATTTTCCATAAAGCGATAAAAAATATAGTTGATAAATCATGGAAGGAACATTATCGTGAAAATCGTAATTGACGCCCGAACATTAAGGACTAGCACTGGTCGCTACATCGAACGGCTGATTCATTATTTGCAGAAAATTGATAATAAAAACGATTATGTTATTCTGCTCAAACCAAAAGACTTCGACAGTTGGCAGCCAAATAACTCAAGATTTCAGAAAGTTATTTGCCCATATAAAGAATACACTTTTGCTGAGCAAATCGGCTTTAAAAAACAACTTGAAAGTCTCCATCCAGACTTAGTTCATTTTGCGATGGTTCAGCAGCCTGTTTGGTATAATTCCAGCCCAGTTGTTACTACGATGCAAGATTTAACCACTGTTCGCTTCAAAAATCCTGATAAAAATCCTGTCGTTTTCTGGATTAAGCAGCAAATTTACAAATGGGTCAATAAAAAAGTTGCGAAAAAATCTTCACATATCATCACAATTTCTAACTTCGTAAAAAATGATTTGATTCAATTCACCGGCGTAAACCCAGAGAAAATTACTGTAACTTTGGAATCTGCGGATGAGTTACCAAAAGGCAACGAACCTGTTGACGAGTTGATTGGTAAAAAATTCATTATGTATATTGGTAGACCAACACCACATAAAAACCTTCGACGACTAATTGACGCGTTTGCCTTGTTGCAAAAAAAATATCCAGATTTAACACTGGCTTTGGCTGGTAAAAAAGATAGTAATTACGTTCGTCACGAGACATATGTAAATGAGCGTGGAATTAAAAACGTCGTGTTTACCGGCTTTATATCAGACGAGCAATTGCGCTGGATGTACGAAAATACGGCAGTTTATTGCTTCCCTTCGCTCAGTGAAGGATTTGGTTTGCCGGGATTAGAGGCAATGTTACACGGCGCGCCAGTCGCTTCGAGCACAGCTACTTGCCTACCAGAAACCCACGGTGATGCCGCTCACTATTTTGATCCTTTCAGTGTCGAGGATATAGCAAAATCAATTGACGACATCTTATCTGACGACAAATTGCGCAATGAACTCGTTAAAAAAGGCAAGAAACACGTTAAGACATTTTCATGGCAACGCATGGCCGAGCAGACTTTGGCTGTGTATGAAAAATATGGTCGGAAAAGTTGAGGTTAGCTTTCCTGTCCAGTAGCTTGATTAATTCGAGTAGACGAGTCTGTTTTATTTGAGCCGCCAACTCCATAGACCATTTCGATGTTGTACTTTTCACAAACATCACGCTCTGGAACAACTTCTGGCGCTGATCTATCGCCACCATTTGCAAACACCAATTGACATCCCGGATATTGCCGAGCGATCATTTCTAAGGTTTCCGTAACTGGAGGCTCTTCATCAATAGAAAGCATCACCTGATCCACGCCTTTTAATGCTCGCATTAAGCGAAGTCGATTTTCTTCATCAAGGATAATTTTTCCTTTTTTTAGCAATTGCTGCTTGTCATTATTCACCACTACAATCAAATAATCACCCATTTTTGCAGCCGCCTCAATCATATCTAAATGTCCACCGTGCAACGGATTAAAATAGCCGCTAACAATTACAACTTTCATAATATCCTCCTCTATAACTTCTCTATTATACCTGATATACTATATTTATGACAAAGATGCTAGTCACGGGAGGCGCGGGATTCATTGGCTCGAATTTTGTGCATTACACCGTAAAACACAAGCCAGAATATGAAGTCACTGTTATTGACAAATTAACCTACGCCGGAAATCGTGCTAATTTGGAAACTGTAGCTGACCAAATTACATTCGTAGAGGGCGATATTTGTGACGCTGAATTAGTAGACAAATTAGTCGCTGAAAATGACATAGTTGTACACTTCGCAGCCGAAAGTCACAATGATAATTCTTTACGTAATCCATGGCCATTTGTTGAAACAAATATAATTGGCACATATACCATTCTAGAGGCTATTCGAAAACATAATAAGAGACTACATCACATCTCAACTGATGAGGTTTTTGGTGATCTAGAGCTTGATGATCCAAATCGCTTCACAGAGGACACTCCATACAAACCTTCCAGTCCCTACTCTAGTACTAAAGCTTCCAGCGACATGCTAGTTCGTGCCTGGATTCGCAGTTTTGGTATTAAAGCAACTATCTCAAACTGCTCTAACAATTACGGACCATACCAACACATTGAAAAATTTATTCCGCGTCAAATTACCAATATTTTAAGTGATATCAAGCCAAAACTTTATGGTACCGGCGAACAAGTCCGTGACTGGATTCATGTTGATGATCATAACTCAGCGGTTCATTTAATCCTAGAAAAAGGCGTTCTAGGAGAAACCTACATCATTGGCGCAGATAATGATCACGTTAATAATAAGATGGTGATTGAATTGATTTGTGAGCTAATGGGTAAAGGTAAAGATTGGTACGAACATGTCAACGATCGTCCAGGTCATGATATGCGCTACGCAATGGACTCCAGCAAGTTACGCCGCGAGTTAGGATGGCAACCGCAATACACAGATAATAAAACCGGCATGCATGATGGATTAATGCAAACTATTAACTGGTACCGCGAGCACGAAGACTGGTGGCGCGCCCAAAAAGACACCGTTGAAGCAGCTTATGCAAAACAAGGACAATAATTATGTTTGACCCAACTAACTACAATGAACTTACAGTCACCGAATCGTCAATTCCAGGGTTATTTGTTATTAAATTACCCGTACATGGCGACAATCGCGGCTGGTTCAAAGAGAATTATCAAAAAGAAAAAATGGAAATCTTAGGCTTACCGTCGTTCGATATCGTACAAAACAATATCAGCTTCAATGACAAAACTGGTGCCACACGCGGTCTTCATGCTGAGCCTTGGAATAAATTCATTTCAACAGCCAATGGGCGTGTTTTTGGAGCTTGGTGTGACCTTCGTAAAGGAGATAGCTTCGGCCGAGTTTTCACGCACGAGATTAATCCGGGTACGGCAATTTTCGTTCCTAAAGGCGTGGCTAACGGCTATCAGACACTTGATGATAATGTAGCCTACACGTACCTAGTTGATGCTCATTGGTTCCCAGATGCTAAATATACTTTTGTTAATTTATTTGATCCAGAGCTAAAAATTAACTGGCCAATCAATAAGGATCAAGCAATTATTTCCGAAAAAGATGCCGCACATCCACTATTAAGTAATGTAATTCCTATGGAGGTATAAAATTATGGACGATAATAAAATTTTCATTATTGGCGCTAACGGACAACTAGGATTAGCCCTACAAAGACAATACCCTAATGCCAAATCTGCTGACATTGACACTCTTGATATCACAGACTTAGAATCAGTTGAATCTTTTGACTGGTCCAACATTGATATTGTACTTAACGCTGCTGCCTTTACTAATGTCGATGGAGCAGAAACCGAAGAAGGCCGCGTAGCGTCTTGGAAAGTTAATGCGTCTGCAGTGTCTAACCTTACTCGGGTATGCCGAAAATATGATATGACAATGGTTCACATTTCCAGCGATTACGTATTCGATGGAACCCAAAAACCCCACACAGAGGACGAGCCACTTAGCCCGCTTAGTGTCTATGGTCAGAGTAAGGCCGCAGGAGACCTATTGGTCGAACAATTAGACCGCTTCTATCTACTTCGATCCACATGGGTAATTGGTGAAGGCAAAAATTTTGTTCGCACCATGCTCGGATTGGCAGAAAAAAATATCTCACCAACCGTTGTTGATGATCAAATAGGCCGTTTAACGTTTACCAGTGAGCTAGTGCGTATTATAGATCATTTATTGTCAACTAAAGCTCCATTCGGAACTTACAATGCAACGAATGACGGACCACTCGCTTCTTGGGCAGACATTACTAGAAAAATATTTGAATTATCTAATCATAAAGACTTAATCGTTTCTAATACAACTACCACAGAATATTTTGCCAACAAGCCTGGAGTTGCGCCACGACCACTCAATAGCGATATGAGTCTAGATAAACTACACTCTACAGGATTTCAAAGCCGTAACTGGGAGGAAGACCTAAGGCAATACATCTCAAACAACGCCTAAAAAATACAACCTCCATTAATCTCAAAACCGTTTAACCTTGATACTGTCGAATCATAGATATATAATCATACAACACAAAGGAGAATATGATGAAGGGAATAATTTTAGCGGGTGGATCAGGTACGCGTCTATGGCCGATTACAAAAGCCATAAGTAAACAGTTGATGCCTATTTACGACAAGCCAATGATTTACTATCCGCTAACCACGTTAATGCAAGCAGGAATTCGTGATATTTTAATAATCACCACTCCAGACGATCAAAACGGCTTCAAGAAACTTCTTGGTGATGGCTCGCAGTGGGGCATAAATTTAGAATACGCTGTTCAACCTACACCAGACGGTCTAGCGCAAGCTTTTATTATTGGTGAAAACTTTATCGGCAATGATAAAGTGGCGCTAATACTTGGCGACAACATATTCTACGGAGCCGCCCTTGATAATTCACTACAAGAGTGCACAGACCCCGACGGCGGCATTGTATTTGCATATAAAGTACTTGATCCTGAACGCTATGGAGTGGTTGAATTTAACGAGAATAATCAAGCTGTTTCCATTGAGGAAAAACCAGTGCATCCAAAATCCAATTTTGCAGTGGTAGGTCTATATTTTTATGATAACGATGTAATAGATATTGCTAAAAATGTAAAGCCATCCGACCGAGGAGAACTGGAGATAACATCCGTAAACGCTGAATATCTACATCGCAAAAAACTCAAAGTGCAGACTTTAGACAACGGTGACGTATGGCTTGATACTGGCACGATAAATAGCTTAACCGATGCCGAAGATTTTGTACGTGTAATCCAAACAAGGACTGGACAAATAGTCGGATCACCCGAAGTGACCGCCTTTCAAAACGGTTGGATTTCCAAGGAGCAGTTAGAAATACTTGCCGAACCATTAAAAAAATCTGGGTACGGCAAATATCTATAAGCTCTTACAAGCACTAACTACATCGTTCGTAGACAATCCGTCCACATTCACAACCACAGCTCTGTCATAGCCTAGGGCATTATATATAGTATTCTTAGTTAAATCATCCCTAGTTAGAATAAGCCATTTTTTATTCCACATTTTTGTCATTATTCTTCGAGAAAATAAATAAATTAAAAACCAGAAAGTTCCAAATTGCAAATACTGCAGTAACTACAACTTTTGCCCATTGGATATCCAGCACGTTAGAGTTTACTAACGTAGCAATAATTACTGAAGTTGCCACCATATTGAAAATACTAAGTAATGCATAGAGAATAATTTGCGACCTTAAAGAGAATCTATCATATTGACTATGATTAAAAACTTTCTTACGATTCACAGGAAAGTTAAAAACAAATCCCGACAAAAAGCCGATACCACTAGCCAAAAAAGCCGGCAAATGTATATTGTGATATAAAATATACGATATTGACGCGTCTATTAGTAATGTAATACCACCTACAACAAGAAATAAAAAGATTTTTAAAAATATACTATTTTTCATATTGTCTTTATTAAGAATATCATATTCGTTCATAATGCATATACGATTGTAGTATAATTGATTATATGTACAGAAAACTAGAGACCGCAGTCGTTATACCTTGTTATAACGAAGAGAAAATGATTACTCAAACAATAAAGAAAATACCAGAATATATAGATCATATTATAGCCGTCAATGACGCTAGCACCGACAACACTATTGGAGTTTTGAACAAACTAAAAAAACAATACGGTAAGCTTATTGTTGTTGATAATAAGGTAAATCAAGGTGTCGGAGGAGCTCTTATCACTGGATATGATCATGCGATAAAAAATACTAAAGCAACAGCTATCGGTATAGTCGCAGGAGATGATCAGTTTGATTCATCATATCTAAAGGCAATGTTAGATAACTTCATAGATCAATCAGCAGACTACGTAAAAGCAAGTAGGTTTTTCCATCGAGAAGCCTTCAAAACTATGCCAAAATATCGCCAATTTGGAAATATATTCATATCTCTACTTACCAAATTTTCTACTGGGTATTATTCTATTACAGACATCACTAACGGGTGCGGTTGGCTGCGTCGTGAAATAATCGAAAAAGTCGATTTTTCTATAGTAGAAAAACGTTATGATTACGAAACTAGCATGCTGACTGCTCTATCGATAGCTAACGCTAAAGTCATTGACCATGCTGTACCAGCACATTACGGCGACGAAAAATCAACCATCAAACTAATCCCGACAGCCTGGAGAAATCTAAAGGCCGTATGGAAAGGATTCTGGCGCAGGATTTATTACAAATATGTATTATATGGTTTTCATCCTGTAGCACTATTCCTATTCACGGGTATGTTCTTCTTAATAATATCGCTATTATTGGCTATATTTTTGTTATATGTTAAGTTATTCGCCCACCAATCACCGACCGCAGGCAGCGTAATGTTAGCTGTACTACCGTTTATACTAGGAATACAGCTAACGTTGACGGCTCTTACAATCGACGTATCCAATGAAAATAATAACTTTAAGAAATAGGTTACCAGATTAAAAATTAATGTTAGCTACGTCACCAATACCGTCAACTAAATAGTCTGGCTCCATTGATTTCAAGAACTCCTTACTACGAATTCCACTCAAAAGAGCAATACTGGTCGCATTGAGCTGCTGAGCCGCAGCAACATCAGCTTCAGTATCTCCAATAATAATAGAGTCTCCGGGATTATCTATTGTTTGCTTAATTATATCTGCCTTTTTTAATAATGTGCCTTCTTTTGTGTCACTATGTCCTGATAAAATTTTCTCAAAAAAGCACCCAATTCCCAACTTTTCAATCTGCTTATCTAGAGCGTCTGAATTTCGCCTTAAACTAAGTAGATATAGCTTATTGTCATTCGAGGATAGCTTTTTTAGCGCAGACAAACTATCTACAAAAAGCTCATCTCTATACAACTCCTCCAATGATTCTATGCGATCAATAAATAATTTGAGATAATCATCCCTATTATTTACCTCAAGCCCACTCATCGGCAATAATTCATTCCAGGAAATATTATCACGTTTCAATTCCCAATATTTCTTCTGATCAAGAGGTGTTCCACCCATTTTTTCGACACACTTCTTATATACTCTATAATGACGAGGAGCAATATCGACCAAAGTACCGTCAAAATCTATAAATATATTTCTATTTGCAATTTTCATAGAGGTCGCCCATATCCTTAATTTTATCTGGAAAGAACACTTTAGGATGATAATCAAGTAGACTCTCTGCCTTTGATATATCAATAACTATATCGCAACCACCGCTATCGGACATAATATTTATACAGCTACTCGATCGCATACTTTTAATAATTGACTCCGCTGTTTCTTTAATAGAGACTCCCCTACCCGTCCCAATATTGATTACTCCAGCGCCCGCCGAATTAACTGCACATATAATACTACTAGCTACATCGTCAATATGCACATAGTCGCGAAGAACTAGTGGACCATTGATAGTCAGATTATCTCCAGACTTAGCCGCCCTAATAAAGTTAGGGATAGCCCTAGCAATTGGGTCATATCCGCCATACATTATTGAAAATCGCAGAATGGTAAGCTCTTTGTTATTTTTTTGCGCAAATGATTGAGCAATTACTTCGCCAGCTATCTTAGTGGAGCTATAATATGAACTACCAGACACAACATTATCTTCCGTAATTGGACCACTAATTTTTGTTTTATCATAAGCTTCTACAGTGCTGCCGATAACAATCTTTTTTGCCTTTTTACCAAAATACGTTAGAAGATTAATAGTCCCATCTATATTACCTTCTTTACACTTCTCTAAACTGTCTTCGATAGTTTTTTTTGGTACAAAAGCCGCCAAATGGACTATAACGTCGAATTCTTTATCAGCCAATACATCAGCAGCTATTTTTGAACTCTCCTTACTAGACAAGTCGCATTCAACCCACTTAACATCATCGTAATCAATATTAGATCTGCCTAAACAAATTATCTCCCAGCTGGCAGGCGCCATTTCCAAAAAACGCCTGCCAACAAAACCAGATGCGCCAGTAACGAGAATTTTCACCTATGATATTTCCTTAAGGATACGATCACGCTGAGCAACACTCTCTTCTACAACTCCCATATCCGACAAAACTGGTCGGAAATCCATTCCTCGAATCCATACTAGACCATCCGGTAGAGGATTGGTGTTATTATCAATCGCAGGAATCTCTTCACCATAGCCAAGCTTAACAAACATTTCAGGCATATTAAGACCCGCTTGTGTAAAGAATTCGTGAGTTGTAAAGAATCGGCCAATATTAATTTCTGTTGGATTTGGTACACCATTTTTGTCGTAAGCCATATCCACACCAAATAGACCATCTGGTCTACTATCAACAGCCAACACAGCCCTACGGGCAATATCATCAAGTTCAGCATCCGAATAAGTTAATCCCGTTCCGGTAGCGCCGGTGACGCCTGATGGAGAAATTTTTGACAACTCCCAATATAAGCGCTTGCGTCCCTGGGCAACAACTAACTCGCCATCTTTCCATAACGACATCCAAGTAACCGTCTCTGGTTCAAGCAATTCTGATACTGTAAAATTACCAGACCAAGAGCCGTTTTTCTCTTGGAAATCTAACCAGTTCTTAGCAGTCTTAACATCGTGAACTGGAAGAGATCCACGACCACCAGCTCCTGATATTGCGCGAATCCACATAGATCCACCCATCTCCTCTAATAGAGCATCTAAATCAGTATCTTTACCTTCAATTAGTTTAGTCTTAGGAACTTTAATACCGGCCTTCTCCCATAGTTTAAACGACTCAAACTTATCTTGAAGGATCTTAACGGTTTCTTTGGCTGGAAAGAATGTTTTGGCTTTAATTTTCTCTCGATTCTCGCTCAAAAACCCAACCTCAACATCGTTTTGAGCGTGTACAAACTCAATATTTTCCTTCTCTATAATGTAATTCAAAAAATCAATGTACTTTGGGTCGTTTGCCAACGGTGCTAGATATTTAACATCAACTTCAGCACGCTGTAAATAATATTTATCAGCATCTGTGCCAACAATGTAATATTCTTCATCCGCAGCCCTAAGAGATCGAATAAAGTTTGCAGAAGGCGATCCGCCAGCACCTGTTACTAAAATTCTTTTCATATTATCCTCCTATTTAACGTCAAAAGGCGCAACAGCCTCTAATGATATTTTTAACGCTTCGCGCGCATCTACCGGATCAACAATTGATGCCGTCCTGCCCATAGATTTAGCCATAAAAGCTTTCAGTTCAGCAGCTAAAGGCTCTTCAAAATCAACTTTTATTACACGCTTTTCTGGATCACCAACCTGCAAAACAAATTCAGTAAATCCATCTTTCTGAATTTCTTTCATATTATGTTTATAATATGTAAGCTCCTGTGTTATATAATTAGCCTCTAGATAACCTAACGATCCAGTCAGTGCAATGGTACGAATTTTTACTGGAGTCAGCCAATTAGCCTGAATAAATCCTGATGCTCTACCATAATCCATTAATATTTCTGCTGAATCAATTTTTTTACTATGACGAGTACGCGATCCGTGGCTATGAATAGCTTTAGGTTTTTGTCCTAATAGATAATTAACTATATCAACGTCATGAACTGCAAGGTCAATAATTACATCCGTTTTTGGCTCAACAGCAGGAAAACCACCAACACGCTTACATACTACCGAGGTTATATCGCCTATAGCATTGTCATCGATCATCTGTTTCAGCTTCTTAATTACTGGATTAAACCTCTCTATATGACCAACTGTAAACGTAACTCCATTTTCCTCAGCACAAGCAATTAGTTTATCAGCCTCTTCCACCGAAGATGCAATTGGTTTTTCAAGCATACAATTAATACCTCGAGACATCACCTCAGTTGCAACTTCAAGATGAAATGGAGTAGGCACAACCACAGACACAGCATCTGGATGAACTTTCTCAAGCATTTCCTTGTAATCAGTAAAGAATTTTGTTTTGTATTCGTCAGCTAACGATTTTGCGGCTGGATTAACGTCTGCTATTGCCACTAGCTCAGATTCTGGAAGCATGAAATAATTGCGCACATGATTGCGCCCCATATTTCCAGTACCAATAACAGCAACCCTTATTTTACCTTCTTTATTATTAGTCATTTACAGCTTCCTTAATTGCGCTAGCAATTACTTCAATATCAGCATCTGTAACTTTTGGATGGACAGGTAAAGACACAACTCTTGCAGCCAAATCTTCGGCAACAGGAAAATC
>UNSP01000003.1 GCA_900556355.1 Candidatus Saccharimonadota bacterium
GTTCGCTAGTTAAGAAACTGGAGGAGCTTGGAATCGGACGTCCATCCACATACGCCACAATTATCGACACCGTGCAGACTCGCGGCTACGTTGAAAAGGGTGACAGCGAAGGTCAACCACGTGATGTAATTGTCCTGAATTATAACGGCGAGGAAGTTAGCCGAAGTATTGTCCAGGAAAAAACTGGCTCGACTCGTGGCAAGCTGATTCCAACACCAAGCGGCGAACTGATTGCCGATTTCCTGACGGACCATTTTACGCAAATTGTCGATTACGATTTTACCGCCAATGTCGAGACGGAATTTGACAAAATTGCTGGTGCTAATCTGGAAAAAAGCGCAATGTTGCACGGATTTTACACGCCTTTCCATAAATTAATTGAGCAATCTGGCGGAATCGACCGAAGTAAAGTCGGCGCTAATCGTGAAGTGGGAATTGACCCGAAGACGAATAAGCCGATTATTGCAAGATTCGGTCGTTTCGGTCCAATGTTGCAACTTGGCGAAACTGATGGCGACGAAAAGCCACGTTTTGCGCCGCTGCCAAAGGGTGCGAAAATTGAGACAGTTACTCTGAAGCAAGCGCTGGAGATGTTCAAATTGCCACGCGTCGTCGGACAAACAGAAGACGGGCAAGATATTAAGGCGAATATTGGACGATTCGGTCCGTATATTCAAGTCGGCAAATTGTTCGTTTCCATTAAGCCAGAAGACCCGCACAGCATTACTTTAGAAAAGGCGCGTGAACTTTACGCCGCCAAATTAGAAGCCGAAGCCGCTAAGAATATTGCCGAATTCCCAGATGGAATTAAGGTTCTCAATGGTCGATTCGGTCCATATATCACCAACGGCACCAAAAATGTCAAAATCCCTAAAGATACGGATCCGAAAACTATTACTCACGAAAAAGCTCTGGAGCTATTAAGCACCACAACAGCGAAGCCAACTCGCAAACGCGTAGTTAAAAAAGCTACCAAAACATCCACTAAAAAGAAGTAGCGTTTTCATACTATCCAATAATTCCGGATAATAAAAACTCTTCATATAATCTATTGCAAAAAACGTAAAATAAATGCTATAATTTATATCAGCAATTATGGCATTTATCTATTGACTTTTGTCAAATGCAATTGTATAATTAAAAACATATTTTCAATCAATATAACCTGTGGTGAGGCAGAGAGGATGTTTCTAGTAGCATGAGCGAGACAGCAAAAACCGAGCAAAGCGCCAAATTAAATTCTGTCGTCGATACTATTATTTCTAAGATTCCGCAAGAGCGCGAGAAGGAAATTATTTCTCGACGATTTGGTTTGTATGACCGAAAAGAAACGTTAGAGTTAATTGGCGATATGTTCGGCATTACTCGCGAGCGCGTTCGTCAGCTAGAAAAAGCAATCTTAACGCGTCTACGTGCAGCTGTCGCCGAGGGAGAACTTCCTTCGGTTATTGCTATGGAAAAAGAAATCACTTCGAGTTTGTCTGAGATGGGACGAGTTGCGCGTATGCAGGATTTGGCGTCACATTTCCTCGGTAAAGAAGCTACTGCAATTGACCGCGCTCGTGTGGCGTTTATTTCTGAGCTGGCAGAAAACATCACGATTGTTACAGAGAATGACGATTATTACCAAGCGGCAGCGATCGACACTCTCGGCAATGAAAAGCAAATTAGAGCACGAGTCGAAGAAGTTGTAAAGACTATCAAAAAACACGGCGAACCTGTTACCGCGGAAGAATTGCACAAAAAATTGGACTATGAACATCCTTCAAACATTGCAGCCTTGGCTACCGTCAGTAAAAAATTGGCCAGCTTAAACGATCAGTGGGGACTAGCCAAATGGCCAGCCGTTAACCCAAAGAACATACGCGATAAAATCTACGTTGTTCTGGATACCAATGGCTCACCGATGCATTTTTCCGACATCGCCAAGGGAATTCGGGACAGCGAATTTAACCGCCGAAGCGTCACGACGCAGGCAATTCACAATGAACTTATTAAAGACAAGCGATTTGTTCTAATCGGTCGCGGGATTTATGCGCTTGCCAGCTGGGGCTACAGCCGCGGAACTGTAGCAGATATCATTACCGATATTTTGAAGAATTCCGAAACTCCGCTTCACCGCGATGAAATCGTTCGTCAAGTCCTCGACAAACGACAAGTCAAGGAAACTACTATTCTATTAAACCTTCAATCAAAGCCACAATTCAAACGTGTCGCTAAAGCCACATACGTTTTTGAAGAAGCCGCTTAAGCTAAGTTGCAAACTTCTTTCAGAGGTGAGATAATTTACACATAATGCAGATTATTTCTTGGATCATCAGCACATTATTACAATGGTATATTTGGATGCCAATCGTGGCAGTCCTGATGTTTTTGACGTGGCGGAATTATCGGAAGATAGAAGATTTCACCCCAGTTGAGAGCGTGCTTTTGGTTCTGGAAATCCCACGCACCAACGACAAGCAAGAACTTGCTGCCGAGCAGTTATTCGCTTCACTGCACGGAATTCTTCGCGACAATAAAGAATTGCGATTATCTGGCGGACACCAAGAGCACATCAGCTTTGAAATCGCCTCAGTTAATGGACAAATTCGCTTTTACGTTTGGGTACCAAAAACCCTACAGAGCTTTGTCGAGGGGCAGATTTATTCTCAATATCCAACCGTTCAAATTCACCAAGCCGACGAAGATTATACCGAGCATGAGCGCGACCACGAAGTTGCTTACTCGACAGAATTGACATTAACCACAGATGAATTTCTCCCAATTCGCACCTTCCAAAATTTCGAAGTCGACCCGCTGGCGGGCATTACGGGCACGTTGGCAAAATTGGAAACCACCGGTGAAGAATTGTGGATTCAGGTGCTAGTCAGACCAATTCCTGACGACTGGCAAAACGCCGCAGATCGATATATCAATAGCATAAGAAACGGACGAATGTTCTCCTTGCCAGGATTCGGCGGCAGTATGCAATGGCTAATCGGCGTGCTTGGCGCGTTGTGGCAGCCACCAGAGCAGGGAGCAAATCAATCGACAGCTATTGAGCTATCAGACCGCGATAAAACTCGCATTTCTGAAGCAGAGAAAAAGGCCACAAAGCTCGGATACGAAGTAAAAATTCGCTTAGTTTATATGGGCGAAAGTCAGACAAACGCTAAGCTTCGCATGCAGGCGCTCGTCGGTACATTTAAGCAGTTCAATTCAACTAATCTCAACGGATTCCATGCCGTCAAAGGCGCGTTTGGAAAAGAATTTATTGATAAATATCGCAAGCGTTCGTTCATCGGCGATGGCTTCATCTTAAATATAGAAGAATTGGCGTCAGTTTTTCACTTGCCACACACCAACGTTGAAACGCCAAATATAGTTTGGGCAAGCTCCAAAACCGCAGAACCGCCGTCCAAATTGCCAGTCTTAACCGGCGAAGATGTCAACGATGACCAAATTTCTGCCTTTGGCGTCACCAACTTCCGCGGCATCAGCCACCAATTCGGCATGTTGCGCTATGACCGCTCACGCCACGTTTACATAATCGGGCAAACGGGCGCCGGAAAAAGTGGACTATTAGAACTCTTCGCCTTAAGCGACATTTTCCATAATCAAGGATATGCTATCATCGACCCGCACGGCGACTTCGCAATCAACAACATGAAATTTATCCCCGGTAGCCGATTGAATGACGTGATCTATTTCAATCCAGCCGACACCGCGTATCCTCTGGGATTCAATCCGCTCGAGGTCACAAACCCGAACCAAAAAACCAACATTTCATCAGAAATCATCGGCGTTTTGAAGCGTATTTTTGGCGATTCGTGGGGACCGCGACTTGAGTATATTTTGCGGTATACAATTCTGGCTTTGCTGGACCGACCAGAAGCGACGATGCTTGATATTACTCGCATGCTAACAGATAAGGAATTCCGAAAAGAAACGCTGACTTATTGCCAAGACACCGTGATTTTGCAATTCTGGAATGTCGAATTTGCCAGCTGGAATGACAAGTTTGTCGCCGAGGCAATTGCGCCAGTTTTAAATAAAGTCGGGGCTTTCACCGCCAATCCAATCATCCGCAACATCATCGGGCAGCCGAAATCCACGTTCAATATTCGCCAGATTATGGATGAAGGAAAGATTCTAATTGTCAATCTGTCCAAAGGTCTTATCGGTGAAGATAATGCTGCTATACTCGGTTCGTTTTTGGTCACGAAAATTCAGCTTGCCGCCATGTCTCGAAGCGACATTCCTGACGTCCGCGACCGCCGCCCATTCTATCTTTACGTCGACGAGTTCCAGAACTTCGCCACCGATTCGTTTGCGACTATTCTATCCGAGGCTCGAAAATATGGCCTTAATTTAACCGTTGCCAATCAGTATATTTCCCAGATGAGCGACACGGTTCGCGATGCGGTTTTCGGCAACGTCGGCACTATGATTTCTTTCCGAGTTTCTGCTGACGATGCACCGATTCTCGCCAAGCAATTCGAGCCGAACTTCGAGGCAATCGACCTTCTACAGATGCACAATCGTAATTTCGTTGTCAATATGGTTATTGGTGGCGAGAAAACTCCCGCGTTTTCTGCCCGCACATTGGAACTTCCGCCAAGCCAAGCCGACAATACACCACACATTATTGAACATTCGCGTCGCATGTATTCGCGAAACAGGGAAGATGTCGAGAAGGAAATTGACGCCGCAATAAAACCTGTTCGCAACCAAAAAAAGCAACCAGCCAAATCTCAGCCGCAGCCTGCAAACAACGCTCCAGCGGTCAATAGCCAACCGGAAAAGCAGCAACCCGCAGCAAACGATGGCGAAGTTGTTTTGCAAATTCGCGGCAATGATAATGCACCTACAGAAACCGCAATCAACACAGTTACACCGCTAGATTCAGCAACGCCAAAAAGACGACGTCGACGTCGAAAAAAGAGCACTACTACCGCCGCCTAAAAATTATTCGTATCGCCACTGACGCATATCGGAATTGTAAACGTCGGTGATTCGCGGAGAGACCAGCGTGGAAGTTGGTCCAGATGGCACCGATATGGCGTTTTGTTTAGTCAGGAAGGTGAGCAATCTCTGGTTTTGATATCGTAGGTTTTTCGGCAATGGCTGGCTAGCCACGACCTCAGCTTGCGGCGTAGACATCACGAAACCCCACTCGCCAAATGACGGCACATTGACCGAAAACGCCGTCACATATCGCTCTGGATGAGATGATTTTACGGTGTTCGCCACCATATAAAAAGCATGCGGAGAGAAAAATGAAGACGTCGCTTGCGTCACCATAACGCCACGCTCCGTTAAAATATTGCCAATTTGACGATATAATTGCTCAGAATACAACTTGGCTAATTTTTCATTCGACGGATCCACCAGATCAATCAACACAACATCATATTTATCTGAGGTAGAAAAAGCGAATTGGAAAGCGTCTTGATTGACAACAGAAACGCGCGGATCATGCAACGAACGCTGATTTATATCGGTGAGAAGATGGTTAGTTTTCGCCAGATTAGTCATCACCTCATCGATATCAACCAGCGTAATATGTTCAACGCTGGGATATTTCAAAACGTCCCGAGCCAGCAAACCATCGCCGCCGCCCATAATCAGCACGCGCTTCGGATTGATGACTGAAGACAGAGCAGAAGTGGACAGTGTTTCGTGATAACGCGCTTCGTCAAGGCTGGAAAACTGCAGATTGCGATTCAAAAACAACCTCGTGTCATTTTTATATCTCGTCAGGACAATTTTCTGATACGGCGTCTGCTGCTGCCACATCACAGGATCTTTATACGTTCGTTTGTCAATTCCGTACTCAATTTCCGTCGCATAAATAAAGAACCCCAAAAGCAACATTGTTGCAATAACGCTAATTGTCATCACTATTTTCGAAGCCTTCATTTGTTTAAGAATCAGAACCGCAACGCCAATATTCAGTGCCGCCACCAGATACGCGCTACGCATTAAGCCAAGATACGGAAGCATAACGAGCGGGAATAATAGCGACGCAATTAACGCCCCAAAATAATCGAGTGCTAAAATCTTGCTAAATAATTTCACCGAAGACTTGCGCCCGAACTCCTGAAACATCTTCATTAAAAGCGGAATTTCCAGCCCGATACAAATACCAATTACCAAACTTATGACGGCAAAAATTAGCCAATGCGAACGCGTAAAAACGAATCCCAAATACATCAGCATCACCGAATTTCCACCAATTAGCCCCAGAATAATTTCGTTCGTTGCGAAGCTGGTCGCTGGATGAAGCTTGATGTAATTGACCAGCAATGAGCCAATTCCCATACCGAACAGCGTCACGCCAGTCGCCAGACTAAAGCTCAAAATCGAATCGCCCACCAGATATGACGCAGCTGCGCCTAAAATCAGCTCGTAAATAATTCCGCCAATTGCTACCAAAATTGCCGCCGCAAATAAAGCAATTTGCTCCCGTTTTTTCGTACTTGATCGTGGCATTATAACTCCTTTTATTTGCCAAGCCCGCCGCTACTGCCGCCGTAAACACTGCGCGATCCGCCGTGACCTCCGCCATTACTATTGTCGGAATTGTTGTCAAAGATGAATGCAAACAAAATAATAGCGATAAATATGACAATGAAAATAATCGTAGTCCAGTTAATCGGCTTAATAGTCCTGCCGAACATTTCCTTTTGCTCTTTGTCACTCAACTTAACCTTACGGTAGGCATCATATTCGCGATTGTTATACTTCTCAATCGTTATCAGCTGACGGTTTTTCGGCGCGCTAGCGTCCCTCAAAGTAGCATACGCCATCAGTTCTTTCGGGAAAACTTGGTACGTGTTTTTGCCCTTGATGTTCATAATTTCACCAATTCCAACCTCATCAACCACCACAACGTGATCCTTGCCGTCCTGTTCAGAAACGGTGAATGATTGACCTTTTTTCAATTGCGTTGGGTCAATTGCCTGAGTAAAACGAATCGGCTCGTACAGAGAAACGGTTTGATCGCTGTGATCATATTCCACCCAGCTATCATAATCAGCCAGCCCTGTAATCTCCCACTCTTCCCAGTAGTAAAATCGCTTGTCTTTCTTATCCCATTCGCGAAAAAGCAAACAGCCAACAACTCGTAAATTAGTTTTCTTTCCAGTCAATATTTGGTTGATTTTAAGTCGCGCCTTGGTTCGTTTCATATTACAATGCCGTTTCTTTCATAATTATGTTTTTTGCACCCAGCAGCCGTGTAACCAACTCTTTTATTTGTTGCAATTTATCATCATCCAGCATTTTACAAGTTGTCATCGCTATATACGCCACGCCGCTTTCCGGCCACGTATGAATCGCGATGTGCGACTCCGACAAAAGCAGGGCAGCGCTGATTCCTTGCGGGGAAAATTGATGCGTTACCGATTCCAAAGAATGCAAGCCCGCCAATTCCGTAACATTTCTTAACAATTTCTGCAGCTCATCCGCGTCATTAAGCAAAGCAGAATCAACTTCACTCACTTTTATGGTTATAGATTGGACCGCGGCATGCATATTATAGTAATTATATCACCTCTGGAGCGTCAGGAGTAAAGGTGAAACGCGGCTCTTAGGGAATATCGATATTTAGATTGTTGGGGCATTATAGCCAAATAATACAGAAAAAATCCCCGAATCCCATTACCGGAATTTAAGTGGGGACTCTTCTGGTTCTACTATAGCAAACAATCCTCAAAATGCCAACGATCAAATAGCCTGTAAATTTCTTAGAAGACAGACAATAGGGCGAAATACTCTTTATGAAGGTAATGTGCGAAGCCAAGAAAAAAGCCACCCAGGTGACCTTAATGGTGCGCCCCGTGGACAAGCCGAACGGGGACTGGGCGACTTTTCTAGTGAAAATATAGCACAAGAAGTCCAGAATGTCAATGATGAGAATGATCACACCACAACAAGAAAAGCCCCTGTGTCGCCAGGGGAACTTATCGAACCTGGTTATAACACAGAGGCTTCTACTCGTAATATAGCACAAGAAGCCCAGAATGTCGACGGCGGCGGTAACCGTGCCAGTGCCGCTCAGTTGGCAGAATATGACCAAAATAATACTTGCGCGATAGCATTGATTAGAGTACACTGTAGTTACAGTCCCTTAAGTAAGGATTGTATCAATATCTAAATTGTTCTAGGTTTCTATAATAATCTGGCGGTAAAAATCCGCTGTAAAGTATATGAAATACTGGAGCAAAGCACTAATCCGCTCACTTGTTGGGCGGATTATCTTTTTTATGAGTAAAGTATTTACGCTTTCAAATATTCTATTTTGGTTGTATAATTGCATTAAATTATCTCACAAAAAGGACCATCATGACTCAAAAATATTCATATTCACCAAAAAAATATTCACTAGGTCTAGACATTGGGACATCTTCAATCGGCTGGGCAGTATTAGACTTAGATAAAGAGCGCATCCATGATTTAGGGGTCCGCATTTTTGAAAAACCAGAAGATCCACAAAACGGAGATTCGCTTGCTAAACCTCGCCGCGATGCACGGTCAGCTCGCCGTCGCTTAAAACGGCGACGTCAACGCTTGAATAACTTGAAGCAATTCTTTATTGACCAAAATATTCTCACCAGAGATCGAATTGAGGAAGTCTTAAGTGACAAATCCGAATTTAACAAACTAGACGTATATGCTCTGCGTTCAAAAGCGCTCACCGAGGAATTATCCCCAGAAGAGCTGCTCAAGGTCATGTACCAAATCGCCAAACGACGTGGATTTAAGTCGAATCGTAAAGTCGAGGAAGAGTCGGAAAAAGAAGGCGGTCGCGTATCAAAAGCCTTGAAGACTAATGAAAAGTTCCTCGCCGAGAACGGATATAAAACTGTCGGCGAAGCTCTGAGTCGCGATGAAAACTTTGCGTCACATAAACGCAATAAGCGTGACGATTACACTAATAGTTTTTCTCGTGGTGATTTTTTGCACGAATTAGAAAAGATCATTGAGGTCCAGAAAAGATATGCCTTAAAAAATGTTTCCGATACAGCGATCAATGAAATGCTTTACGGCTTGGACAATGACAAAAATGTCGTAAATATATCAGCAATTATGTACCAGCGCCCATTTATGACTGAAGAGCTGATTGAAAAAATGGTCGGGAACTGTACTTTTGAAGAAAATGAAAAACGAGCACCAAGAACTAGCTACAGCTTCGAAATTTTTCGCTTGGCAAGCGACTTATCACATCTGGTATTCATACCTCGCGACGCCAGCAAGCGCCAGGCGAAGCGAGAAAATCTAGAGATAAGATTATCTTCAGAGCAGATAAATAAAGTTATCGAAACCGCCAAAAATCAAAAAAGCCTAACATATAAAAAAGTGCGCAGCATTGCAGGAATTAGTGAAGATTACGTTCCAAAATATACGCACGGAAAGAAAAAGGACGGCGATGAATTCGGAGAGGGAAATGCATTCGGCGGCTTAAAAGCCTACCATGATATTAAAACAGCACTGAAAAATCTACCAGAAGATTGGGCAAAAATTGACAACGAATCAATGATCAATCAAATCGCTTATATTCTCACTACACAAAAATCTGACGAAGGAATTAAAGCCGAATTAAATGCATTGCCAATTTCTGATGACGCTAAAAACACAATTATCAAAATTAAAGCTACTAATTTTGGATCATTCTGTCATCTGTCAATAAAAGCTTTGCAAAAAATCACACCGCATATTCTTAATGGTATGACTTACGATAAAGCCTGTGAGGCCGCTGGTTATGACTTCAAGAAACAATCAACTAGCCTAGAACAAATCACCAATCCTGTCGTAAAACGTGCCATATCGCAAACGCTGAAGGTTGTTCGCGTCATTGAACGCAAATACGGTAAACCCTACTTTATTAAGGTTGAAACTGCTCGCGACTTGGCAAAAAACTTCAAAGAACGCAACGCAATTAAAAAAGAAAATGAAGAGAATCAAGGATATAACGAAGACATTAAATCTATAATCGCTGATGGATATGAAGCATCGCCAAAAACCAAGGGCGGCAAGCAACTTCTCAGCCACCTGAAAGAACTTAACGTGCCTCTTAACAAAAACGCCGATTTTAATGGTCAGCAAATTATTAAGGTTAAGCTCTATCGCGAACAAAACGGTATTTGCCCATATTCTGGAAAACCAATCGATTTCGACACGATGTTACAAGACGACAATGCATATCAGATAGACCACATCGTACCATTTTCACGCTCTAATAATGACGGGATAACTAATAAAGTGCTAGTACTAACAGAAGAAAACCAGAAAAAGAGCAATAAAACTCCATTTGAATATTTTGGTGCAGATGAAAACCGTTGGAAGGAGTTCGTCGCCAGAGTAGAGTCGATATATAAGACACGCGATATTAAAACGGACGATAAGGTCACAAATGCCATCAATTACAAATATAACGGCTATGCAATGAAGAAGAGGCAAAATCTGCTTCTGCAGGATTATAAGAACGACAGCTGGAATGTGCGTGCCTTAAACGACACTAGATATATCACACGATTTATTCAGAATTATTTACGCCAAAACGTTGACTTTGCAGAAGGTGAAGAAAAACAGCGCGTAATTGCACCAAACGGAACAACGACAGCATACCTACGCAAGCGTTGGGGTCTAGCTAAAGATCGTAGCGAGGACGTTCTGCATCATGCCAAAGATGCGGCAGTCGTAGCAGCAATTGACCAGAAGATTATAATGCAAGCAAACTTGCACGCCAAACGCCACGAAATCAAAGAACTACTTGCAGCTGCCAAAACGATGGAAGAAAAAACTGATAAACTCACCGGAGAAATCACCGATGAAGACGAGTTCAATAAAGCTCAGCGTCGTAAAAATGCAATGCTTGTGCTATCTTCTAAGCATTTTCCTCAGCCGTGGGACGGCTTCGGCAAAGAAGTTATGAAGCGAACCCTTAATGTCGATATCAAGACTCTGCAAAATGAGTTGCGAGGTCTTGATAACTACGACGAGGAGTTTCGATTGAGCGTAAAACCAATTTTCGTCTCACGTATGCCACGCCGTAAAGCGACTGGTTCGGCACATAAAGAAACAATTCGCTCACCAAAAGTTAAAGACGGCGATCAGCGAACCGTAAGAGTGCCGCTCAAAAAAGTTAAACGCAAGGATGTCGAAAATTCCGCACTTAAAGAATCGGACAAGTGGCTATACAAAAAATTACTTGAAAGACTGGACGCTTGCGATGATAACCCTGAAAAAGCGTTCGCTGAACCCATATATAAAAATGACAAGAAGACTGATAAAAACGATAATAAGCTGTCTCCAGTCTCAACTATCAAAGTATATTCGACACAACCAAGCGGATTTTATATCAACGACGATAAGGCATTTGTTAACAACGGATCTATGGTGCGACTTGATGTATATCAAAAGCCGAACAAGAAAGGCAAGATTGAACATTTCTTCGTACCAGTTTATACCCATCAAGTTGGGAAAAATAAGCCTGCACCAACAAAAATACTGCCAGCGCCGAAAGGCTTTACTGATGTAGATGAAACATTTACTAAGGTCTGTTCATTGTATCCGAATGATTATGTGAGGTGTTATTTCGGAAATGAAATTAAAGAAGGGTATTACGTAAAATACGGCATTAATAATGGAGCCATGCAGGTGATATCCCATAGCTCTGCCGGCAAGGACAAGGATCAACTTATCCAGATCTCACCCCGCTCCGCGAATCTCATCGAGCGTTACGACGTCTCTATACTAGGTGATAATTATAGGTGGCTATAAATGGCCTGGCGCGTCGTAGCTATCGAAAATCCTGCGCGACTTAGCGTGCGTGATAATCAACTAGTAATTACACAGAAAATGGAGTCTACTCTTCCAATTGAAGATATTGACGCCTTAATTTTAGACAATTACGGATCAACTATCACGACAAATTTGCTGACAGCATTAGCTACAAAAGGAACAACC
>UNSP01000004.1 GCA_900556355.1 Candidatus Saccharimonadota bacterium
CCACCACTCTCCTGAAGTTTTACTCCTTTTCCATCAGAATCCATGGTAGCTATTTTCTTGTTATTACCACCGTTTACTTTATTACTCGAAGACACGTCAACGGGTTTACGATTTGTATTTTCTTTTTTACTATCATCTTTCTTTGCTCGGTTCTTTTCATACTCTAACATCTGATAATATCCATATTCTTCCAAATATCCCGGATCAGAATCACAAGCATCACCAATTCCATCCTTGTCATAATCCGCTTGATCTGGATTCGCTACATCTGGACAATTATCAAATTCCCGCTCATGCTCATCGCCGTCATCGCTAACCGTCAAAGTCGTCGTTGCCACGTTCGTCAGTCCAGAACTATCAGTCACCCTAAGTGTTAACAACCCAGAAAATTCCTTAGTAAACGTATAATTGACAAAAGGCTTATCTGTCGTCACGTCATACACACCATCTTGATCGACATCCCATTCATATTTCACAATTTTACCATTTGACGAATAAGAACCAGCGCCATCCAATTCTAATGTATCGCCAATTTTCGCCACATATTGACGATTTATCCAGGCATTTGGTTTGTTTGTCACATTTTCAACCGACGCATTAACTTGATCAACGAGCTTATCATTATCGTCAGCTTGTAAATATGCGCCGCCCGTTCTTTCAGCCAAAGACATCACAGGCGCCATCGCAACAGTACGAGAAGTGTCAATAATATATATTTGAGCTGGGTCAACAGCATAAGCAGCATCAACGATAGATTGTTCGGTTAGCTCAGTAACTGGCTCTGGATCCTTAGCTGGAGCGTCACCAATCACAATCATAATCTTCTTTACTCCCGCTCGCCACTGCAGATTCAACCCCGTCTTAATACCAGAATAAACAGATTCTTTCCAGTCGCCACCATTACCGAGTTGAATAAAATTGACAGCCTTGTTAAACGCCTCGGCACTACTCGTAAAATCTGTCTCAATTTTGGACGGATGATCTCTCGAACTTCCGCCACAACACGGATGATCTTGATAAGTAACCAATGCAAATCTAGCACTCTTGGTTTTCGAACTGATCGACTCAACTATATTTCGAATGTTATTTTTAACAGCACTAATTGAACTATCCATCGAACCAGTCGTGTCAATAACAAATACTACATCAATATCGCCATTCGTTTTCGTTATTGGTTTCACTAAATTGGGCAGTGGTACTTTTTCGCGAAGTGCTGACATATAATTGCTATGCCCAAAGAAGTTCGGATGATACCACGAGCTCATATTGAATGCATTTGGCTCAAGGAATTCATGAATCCAACGATCGTGATTCTTCTTAAATATTGAGGCGTCTGGCTCGTGTCCAGAAAACCGCTTTGGCAAACTATCAATAAAAATCACTTTCTCTTTACCAAGGCTTTTATTATATTCCTCAACCACCTTTTTCTGACGTGAATTACCTTCCAGCCCTAACTTGCGCACTTCGCTAGCAACCGAAAAATCGGATAGCTTCTCACCATTATCAAGTGCTAGTAGCGGGTATCCTAAGAGAACTATTTTCGCATCTGGACGTAAACGAGAATTAAGCGATGATAAAATGCCTCTAAGATTTAGCTCTAAATCTTCCATATTATTTCTTGCGTCATTTATCTTTGTTTTGCAATCTGAAGCAGATCTTATCACAGCAGTAAAACAAGACTTAACAATGCCGTCAAAATCCAAATCATTTCCACCAATCGTCATCATTACCATATCCGTGCTGCGATCCACGCTATCAAGTTGTCGTCGAATCGTATAATTACATCTTATATTAACTCTTTTCTGATTTTTTCCGCGCTTAGAGCCAATCGCACTACTTATGATCCTATAAGCAACTTTTAAGTCATTATTCGGTTTAATATTGCAGATATCCCTGTCTTCTGCATATTTAATAATCTGTTCATTCGTCGCTAGCTTGCCCGGATCATCACTAATCGTTTTTACAACACTACCCGCATTCTTATCCTTCAAGAAGGCATTAATTTTAGCTCCAGAACAAGCGCGATTTATAAGCGTTACTGACAGTCCGTTATTACTTAGCCATCTTTTATACATTTCCGCCCAGTTATTACTGTTGCGGTGACAGACAGCAGGACCATATTCATACCCATCAGCGCCATTTCCGGCCGAATAAGAATCGCCTAATAATGTAATCGTAAGTTTCTTTCCTGCGTAATTATAAGGAACAACCTCGCCTTGTGCCGACTGTTGTATAAAAAGGCCAGAAATAATAGCTACAAAGAAAGATAATATAATAACTCTAATTTTCATATTAATCACCCAAGCCCTCAACACTTATATGAACACCATTGTTATACTTATCGTTTAGTATAACGCTAACCCAGAGAGAGTATTCCCTACCCTCTATATCTTTATATCCTACAAAATATTCCTCCCCAGATCTCTCTTTGTCCAGTTTCCAGCCAGAATCTTCAGCGTATCGTTGCAGTCTATTTAACAAATCACTCGCCGACTCATTCTGAGGCATCTCATAATATCTATCAACTGATAGAGATGTGCTCTTTTTTAAAAATCCGCGCTCTGTAGGTATGCGATGTCTTTCACGTGACGATTTCAGCTTTAAGCCCAAAACGCCCTTTTCAGCCATTGGATCTCGTGCCATATTCCACACTTCCACATACGCCGGCAGCCAAGTTAAAAAATTGACCAGCCACAAACCAGCCAAAATTCCTACCAAAATTATAAATCGTCGTAGCCAGCGCCTAGCTTTAGAGTTCTTAACTGGTGATGTCGTTGCTTGTTTTTTGCCCATGGCGGCTCCTAGTTAAGTTTGTCTGGTTTTATTAAAGCACAAAAAGCCGAAGAATACGATAACTATCTTCCCAAATGCCGCTTCGCTTTAATTGTCACTCGACGGCCACGCGGCGTGCGCTCAATAAAACCAATTTGTAGCAAATATGGTTCATAAAAATCCTCAATTGTTGTCGCTTCGTCACCAGTTAACGCGGCGATAGTCGTTAGCCCCACGGGATTATCGCCATAATTTTCCAGAATCGACTGCAATAAATTACGATCAGCCGGATCCAAGCCCAGCTCATCCACTTCCAACATCTCCAAAGCGTTGGTTGTAGTTTTTACATCAATTATTCCGTCGCCATTAACATCGGCGTAGTCACGGACGCGCTTAAGAAGCCTGTTGGCAATACGTGGCGTCAAGCGCGCTCGTGTCGACAACAGATCCGCCGCTTCACTTCGAATTGACGATTCCAAAATCTTCGCACTACGCGTCACGATTTTCGCAATATCCTCTGGCGTGTAAAATTCCAAACGATAAATATGCCCGAACCTATCACGCAAAGGTGCTGCCAAACTTCCGGTTCGCGTCGTCGCACCAATCACCGTAAATCGCGGCAAATCTAATCGAATTGATCGCGCTGCCGGACCTTTTCCAATCACAATATCCAGCTTAAAATCTTCCATTGCGGAGTACAAAATTTCCTCCACTGATCTCCCCAACCGATGAATCTCATCGATAAACAGAATATCACCGTCCGATAAATTAGTTAGAATCGACGCCAAATCGCCCGCTTTTTCAATAGCCGGACCGCTGGTAATTCGCAGATTCGTACCCATTTCATTAGCGATCACCGTCGCCATAGTTGTTTTACCAAGCCCCGGCGGACCATATAATAATACGTGATCCAACGGCTCGCCGCGCTTTTTGGCTGCATCAATCGCCAAGCGCAAATTACGTTTTAATCTTTCCTGACCAACATACTCAGCAAAACTCTGCGGACGCAGACTCACCTCAATTCGCTGCTCTTCAGAATCACCATCATGCGAACTTGTGTCAACTATTCTTTCAATTGCCATACACTAATTATATCATTTGTAGTACAATAGGGGTGTCTACATCTAGAACCAGGCGTTTTGAGCGCATTGTTTACGTGCATAATGGGCAGCCGTTATCGAGCGTAAACTTGCGTTCTAGGTGTAGACAGCCAAATTTAACGGCTGTCCTTTTTGTTGGGCGGCACATCTCATAGGAGGGGATTATGGATAAAAAAGACAAAAAACCAGTTTTTAAGAAGGTATGGTTTTGGGTAATTATTGTTATTATTGTGATTGGAGTATCCAGCGCATCGCAACAAAACAAAGCCACTGTCGTCAATACAAACAATAATAACGCTACTTCGGAAAATAAACCAACCGAAAAAACTACTTTCAAAGTTGGTGAAACTATCGCTTTCGACGGCAAGGAGGTGACTGTTAAATCAATTGATCGCGACTGGAAATCAGATAACCAGTTTATTAAGGCTAATGACGGAAAAGAATTCGTTAAAGTGAATGTGTCAATTGTCAACAAATCAGATAGCGAGCTATCATTTAATACGTTCGACTGGAAAATTGAGGATGCGAATGGTGCCATTGAAGGGCCAAGCGGCACAGCCTTCACTGCAAGCGACAACCTAGGGTCTGGCGACCTAGCAGTCAACGGCAAAAAAGAAGGTTCTGTTATTTTTGAGGTTGCAAAAGATTCAAAAATTAAAATTCACTACCAGCCTTCATTTTGGTCAAATAAAAAAATTACCATTGAGCCGTAAGAAAACTAATTATCATTACGAGGACGCTATTGCTTTTAGCGTCCTTTTCTATATTTACTATCGTTTCAAAGCTTCAGTCACTCGCTGAGATGTCGGCAAATTGACATCGACATTTTCAAGTGCCTTAGTTGCATCTGCCAGCGTATAACCCAAAGCCATCAACGCCTCCAAAGCTTCATCGGAAGTGTTTAATTCAGTCTGCAGCGGAGCTTCCGTTCGGCCATAATGAGTCGGTAAACCAACTTTATCGCTCAGATCAACCACTACTCGCTCGGCGGTTTTTTTGCCAACGCCAGTGGCCTTTTGTACAAAGCTGCTGTCAGCATTAGCAATAGCGTTACGCACCTGTTCAGTATCACCCAAGCTCAAGATAGCCAGCGCAGCCTTTGGACCAACCCCCTGAACCGTGATTAGCATTTCAAACAGTTTTTTCGCCGCCAGGCTAGAAAAGCCAAACAATTCCTCCGACTGTTCGCGCACGTGATGATAAGTATAAAATTTTACTTCTTGATCTAATATCACCGCGTCAAAATCATTAGTCGCCACGCTAACTTCATATCCAACACCATGAACATCAATGACTAACGAGCCGTTAAACTTCTCAGCAACTTTTCCAAAAACATGTGCAATCATATTTCAATTATACCCGATTCATCGCTGCGTGTGTAATTGCTGCAGCCAAAGCATCCGCGCAGTCATCCGGCTTCGGAACATCTTTCAGACCCAAATTAAGGCGCACCATTTCCTGAACTTGCTTTTTGTCAGCCTTTCCATAGCCGGTCAAAGTTTGCTTTATTTGCAACGGCGTATATTCAGCAATTGGCATTCCAGCTTTTCGCCCAGTCAACATCGCCACGCCGCGCGCTTCCGCTACAGAAATCGCCGTCGTAACATTGCGCGCAAAAAATAGCTTTTCAATCGACATAACATCAGGATTTGTTTCAGCAATAATTTCTGTCAGGCTATCGAAAATATCTTCAAGCCTTTCGTCAATTGTCTTATGTGCCGGCGTCGTCCCAACTCCCGCCGTGACCATCTTAAACTTGCCACGAGAAAAATCAATCACACCAAACCCCAAAATTCCCGTTCCCGGGTCAATCCCGATAATTCTCATATCTTTATTATAGCAATTATTTGCCGTTAGCGGATTTAATGATTTCGCGGATTTTTCGTACAAATTGCGAAATTTCCCATCGCCATTGCCATATGCCATAACCGACGGCCAGTAAGCTCACGCCGCCAAACACCCACCAACCCCAAGTAGCACCAGCGACTTGTTTAACTTCAGCAGCCGCCGAACCAACAGTTGACATATTTGCAGATTTTATCTTTCGACATCGCTTAGTTTGCGGATTGCGCTCAAATCCCTCCGGACATTCTTTCGCTATATCGTCAGTAGAAGCAATCTTCTTACATCTGCCTGTCGTCGAATTGCGAAACTGACCTTCTGGGCAAGGCTTCAAAGTTTTTGCTGCCGCCGATGCTATAGATCTACATCTACCAGTTTCTTCACTACGATAATAGCCATCTTTACAGGGCGTAATAGTTTTTTCCGCTTCATTTTTTCGACAACGGCGAGTTTCCGGATGGCGATATTGACCAACAGGACAAGGACTTTCAACGGGCGGAACGGAAATTTTCACACATTTACCCAACACATTTCGCTCGTAACCATTCTGACAGTCTGGATATTCCTTAAAGATATTCTCAGAATTTTCAGTTATCATAAACGTTTGCATCCACTCATCATCAATCAAACTCCATGAAAAGCTTTTCGCTAACTTCTCATATTCAGCAGAATCAATTTGCGAGCCAGCCTCGTCTAGTAAATAAACTTTTCCTTTTGTTTTTGGCAATTTCAGTTTCGCACTTTTTATTTTGATCGTTAAAAATTCGCCGGGATTTAATTCGATGTCACCAATATTTTCATGAACGCCAGCATCGCCAACCGTCAATTTACAACCTGTCGTAATGACGGTTTTTTCGCCAGAATTGATAATTTCAATGAACTGTTCATCAATGTTCGACGCAATTTCATTCAACTTCAAACCTTCGCATTTATTGAGTTCTCCTGGGAGCTTGGAGCCAGGGTTAGACTCTGGCTTTTTGCAGCTGGGACGTGAATGCGGCGCAACTTCCTGATTGTTAAGATTTTTACCTGACAAAAAATCAGTGGAATTATTTTTCGAATCAGTAATATTTCCACCAACAAAACAGCGCCAAACAATTTTCACACCACCTTTAATTGGCGAACCCGCAGACTTTGAATTATTTCCCCAGCCAACAGTATCTGCGACCGACCCGTCCGAACGCAACAACACAACAGATCCATCTCCCTGAGATAAACGTAGATTAGCATCAAACTTTATAGTGTCAGCAAGCGCTTTATTATTCGACAAAACCAAAAATTCGTTCGGCGATATTACTTCATCCTTGAAAATTTTTCCAACAGTTTCAACTCCAGATCCAGTGTGATACTCTATTTTCCAACCAGCCAAATTAACATTCTGATTCGTCCGATTATAAATCTCAACGTATTTTTTGTCCTGACTAATCTTTGAAATTAATATCGGCGCATTTTCTTCTATTCTTCCACTTGGATTATCTATTTTTGGCTGCTCAGATTCGGGGTTTGGTTCGGACTTTGAAGACTCATTGGTGGCAGGATTTTCGCTCGGACTATCTATAGACGAACTCTCTGTTGGAGTCTCGGGATTTTCACTTGGTTGGGAAGATGAACTAGCATCGGTCTGTTTATTATCAACAACTGAATCTTTTGCCTCCTCAGTCGATTTGAGACTATTATCAACAGTCTGAACGTCATCAACTTTCGACTCTTGAGTAGCACCTGAAACGCCTTCCGCCAAAACCAACGGCGACGGCATTATTAGTGCCGCGGCTAGTATCATAAGTAGTGTGTTGCGCAAATACTTCATGCTCGCTCCTTGCTTATGGTTAATCATCTTTAGTTTAGCGTACTTTTTGTCAAATTAAAAATCGCCCCAAAAAAGGAGCGATTCCTTAAAGCGATAATTTTATTCCGCCGTGATATCCGCATTTGTATGAACATTCACAACGTCATCCAAATCGTCCAACGCATCAATCATCTTCATCAATTTCTGCGCAGTTTCCATGTCGGCAATTTCTATCGGCGTATTGGCAATATATCGTAACTCTGCATCTTTAACCTTCAAGCCTTGCTCAACCAATTTATTCCGCACACTCGCCAAATCTTTCAACTCCGTATACACGATAATTTCGCCATCTTCCTCGACAGCATCTTCGGCGCCAGCGTCCAAAACCGCTAACAACAAATCTTCCCCGCTGCCTTCGATAGTAATGACGCCTTTGCGCGTAAATTGGAACATCACACTACCAGCATCGGCAATTCGCCCGCCATTTTTAACCAACGCAGTTTTTACCTCTGGCAATGTTCGATTGCGATTATCTGTCGCCGTTTCAATAATAACACCCACGCCGCCAGGACCATAACCTTCGTAAGCAATTTCCTCCAAAGCCGCCGCACTCTTATCCGCCACTCGGTCAATTGCTCGCTGAATGTTTGAGCTAGGCATATTTGCAGCCTTAGCTTTTTCAATTGCCATCGCCAAACTTGAGTTCAGCGCTGGGTCTGTGCCACCACGTGCTGCAATAGCAATTTGATTACCCAATTTCGTAAAAATCGCGCCGCGCTTAGCGTCAACAATCGCTTTTTGTCGGTGAGTTGTAGCCCATTTACTGTGTCCTGACATAATTTCTCCTAAAGTTATTTGCTATTTCAATCTGTTACTATTATACACTACTCCACAATATTTATCTTAGCGAGGTCCAATTTAGTTTGCTTTTTCATCCAAATCATTGCCAAAATTAGCGCCACATATAAAACCGCACACTGCCACAAATTGATACTAACTTCCATTTGAGCCCATTCAAATCCAGCCGTCCAATTGGTGATTTGAATCATATAGCCAAGTAGCCACGTCGTCGGAATTGCGATCAAAGCGCCAATCATCGGCACAAAAACCAGTACGCCCGACATAAACGTCAGTAGCATCGCTAGCGGTACAAACGGCAAGATCAGCATATTCGCAATTAGCGCCACATTGCTAATAACCCCAAAACTCATCATAAGTAGCGGCAATGTCATAATTTGCGCCGACAAAGTTTCAATTAAAATTTGTCGAAACGCGCCCGGCTCTTTATTACCAAAAAAGTAAGAATGAAGAAGCGGCGCTAACATAATTACGCCCGCAAACGAAGCAAAGCTTAATTGCCAACCCAAATCACCCCAACCAAATTGCGGATTTATCAATAGCGTAATTGCCGCTGACACAGGAAGTAGGACTAGCGGATGAATTGTCCGACCATAATACCACGCCGCCAAACTCAGTCCCGCCACCAAACCAGCTCTCGACATACTAGGACTTAATCCAGTCACCGCCATAAAACCAATTATCATAACAGCCGCGCTGAGCATCGCTAAATATTTTGATCGCTTGGCGAATAATTGTCGCGCTAAACGAACTAAAATTGTCAAATTATAGCCGCTCGCTACCACGATATGCGTTAGTCCAGCAATTTTCAAATTGTCACTTAATTCAGTTGGCATGGCGCGTCGCAATCCCAATAAAAATCCCAGCCCTAGCGCAGATTCAGACTCTGGAACGTGAGCGCGAACTCGCCCGGCAAACCAATCACGAACTCCTACTGCCACATCACCCGGAACGGGTCTTTCGGCGCTAATAATTTTCGCCCGATACACGCTCGCCGAAAAAGCCCCAAATCCCGCCGTCATTTTACCCTTAACTCTCACAATATCACTGCGCTTAATTGAGTTTTTATCTGGCGTCGTCACCCAAATTTGTCCCGGCAATTTTTCATTATTCATCCGCAAATTGCCCAATCTAAGAACCGTTTGACTATTTTTATCGAGATCAGGATCCTCCAAAACTTGACCCTGGATAATTGCAACTTTTCCGATCAACGAATCATAAACCTCCACGCCTTTTCTGCCAATTTCACCGCGCCAAAGACCAATCAAAACTCCAGAAATAATTGCTAAAATCACAAAAAATCGCCAGCGCCAAATTGCCACAATTACAAAAATAGCCAGCCCGACCAATAAAAATAATGGATTCGCCGCAAACGACCGCGGTATGTAATGGATGGAAATTACGCCAATTGTCAAACCGAGACACCACACCGCCACCAGCCAAGAAATATGCAACTTCTCAAATAGCCAACTATTCATACTTAAAGTATATCTGTATCTGAAGCCATAAAAAAGACTCCGCCAAGGGAGTCGATTTCAAATTTGGAGGGTCCACCGGGGCTTGAACCCGGGACACCCTGCTTAAAAGGCAGGTGCTCTAACCAGCTGAGCTATGGACCCATTCGGAATATCCGCTTTCTTCATCCTAGCACAAACCAACACAAAGGTCAATGCTTAGCTAGCTTATGTCCGCCAGTATGTAGTGAAAAAATGTCAATTAGACCACACGCCAGACCAAACGTGGCCACATATCGCCAATTATTAGCGAAAATCTTATACAGCTCCAGCGCCTGTCCGTCTAGTGATATATATTTTCCCAGAGGAGCCACCAATAGCGCTGCTGTCAAAAACGCGATTCCCGCCGCCGAGACAATTCTCTCATGTTTTTTCTGATATCTAGGTCCGCTTAAAAGAAGCATAATTAACGGAACCAACGTTAAGACTAATCCCGAAATTACACCATTTGGCAATAAACCAGTTTCCAATTTCAAGCCGTCCAGCACCCCCGTCAGCCAGTTGCCCCACCATTCTGATAGTAAAAATCCCGTCGCCAACGACAACGCCAATGGACCGAATCTTCGAGATGAAATAAATGCAACCACAAAAACCGTTACTAAAATTGCTCCAAATAGAATTATTACACTCATTTATCTTCCTCCAAATCAAATTTTACCTGTGACCCAACCGTAGCGCTCGCCTGCTTAGCAACTCCTGCCTTCACCTCCAACACGTACTTTGCAGGAACCGGTGGCGCATATTTTTCATGCGGCTCAGCGTCCGGCTTGATGTTATGTTTTACATAGACAACGCGCTTTTTATCATTGATCCAAATCATATCGACCGAAAATTTCATATCTTTCATCCACATTTTATGACGATCGTTATGATCAAAGACGAACAGCATGGCATAATTCTCATCAATTCCCAGCCTTCCAGACAGACCTTTCTGCTGCGATTCTTCGTCATTAGCAATTTCCGCCTGAAGCATCGTCTTATTCAGGTAAATCATTTCCGTTTTCGGCGAAACCGTTCGAAAAGCATAAAAAATTGCCCCACCAATAACCATCAGCATTCCGCAGATAAATATCCATTTGATGACAGTCTGAGTTACTGTCGAGTGACGAGGCTCGTCCATAAACCTATTATAACAAGTTTATGCTTAAGCGCCGATTTTATCTTTTTTATTGCCACGTTTGGCGTTTCGATCGATGTATTCAATTATCTTTCCAGCCACATTTCGGCGAGTAATTTTCTCAATTCCAAACCCTGGACTAGCATTAACCTCCAGCACCAAAGCTCCACGACTTGACCGCATAAAATCAACTCCAGCAACCGTTAATCCCATTGCCTTAGCGGCTTTCACGCACATTTTACGTTCAGAATCTGTCAATTTTATACTGGTTCCTTCGCCGCCCTTGTGCAAATTGCTGCGGAAATCATCGTCCAAACTCTGCCGCTTCATACTAGCCACCACTTGACTACCAACTACAAACGCACGAATATCAACACCAGCTGACTCTCTAATAAACTCCTGAAGCAGCACGTTTGTGCCGTCCGAGTTGGTCAAATAGAACGCCTGCAGAACCGACTTGGCAGCCTTTTTAGTTTCCGCCAGAACCA
>UNSP01000005.1 GCA_900556355.1 Candidatus Saccharimonadota bacterium
TTGGCCGTATGTGGGCATCCGCAGTTAACGCAGGCGACATGAGCAGCCAGCACATATCCCGTAACAATTTGCGTTTTTCATGCCGACAATTTAATAATCGCCCACAGCGGAGAAGTCGTCACCCAAAAATGGGACGCACCAATGGCAATTTGGCGGGGAACCGTCGGCGCCCGCGCCGCAAGCTACTTGATTTGGTCGCCGAAAGCGCCACTAGCAGCAATCAGTACCGCTATTTGCAAAATGTAGCTTCTTATAAATATCCGCTTGACATTACGTACAATTAGTTGTATCATACTATCAAGCTTTCACCCATGACTTGTCAAAGGGTGAAAGTAGCCCTTGGTCATGAGTAAAGCACTTCTCGAAAGGAAGTGAGTGTCATGAAGATTGGCCCTCTCTTCATCATGGTTACAGCATTAGCGGCGGTCGTCGCCGCTTCCGCCGCAATCGGGGCACTGCTTGGGATGCTAATCGCATTCCTGCTTGCCGCAGACATGTCCTCCGCGGCCCCCATTGGGGCACTAGGCGGAGGCTTCACCAGCTTCATGTTCCTGCTGAACGCAGGAATGAATGGGGGAGGAAAGGGGCTGTAAAGCCCGCAGAAAGGAAACAGCTTGCCTGGAAGGCTATAAAGCCTCGGTAGCGCCTTTCTGCGGGCTGTTTTCTTTGCATAAAAAAATCGCCCAAAATGGACGATTATCACCTGAAGCTGCCTCTGGTACCGCGGGCCGGACTTGAACCCGCACGAGATATTTCTCACCAGATTTTGAGTCTAGCGCGTCTACCAATTCCGCCACCGCGGCACAAGAGAACGCTCCAAGCTACCGTATGATTGTAACACAACTAACAATTTCTCACAAGCACGACTTTTATTTGATATCAATTTGACGTATAATGAAAGAAGTTATGTATCCGACGGATGATCAATCAAACGGTCGAGTGGGCATGCCGGTACCAGATCAGCGCCGATCTCTCACGCCGCCAACTCGCGACTCAGCAGCCTCACGAAATGCCGCTGCCGATGTTATTCGTGGGCAACTTGACGCTATTTATTCCAGAACAGAAGAGCAAAATTCTGCGCCAGAAAAACCTCAGACACAACCATTTTCCGCTCAATTGCAATCAAAACCCGAAGTCCGATCAGAACAGCCTAAGGTACAAATAGCCAAACCTCAGCAAACTTCAACAACGCCACAACCAGAACTAAAAAAAGACTCTGCTAATCACGCCATGCGAACGGCGCCAATTGCCCAAACCCAGATTCAGCCAAAGCCACAAATTAGCAATTCCGCTCCCGCAAACCAAACCGCTCAAACTCAAAATTCAGCCGTCCACACTCAAGTTTCAGCCGACCAATGGAAGCAATACCACAGTGCTTGGCAGAAATATTATCAGATGTATTACGAGCGTTACTACGCTGGCGACATCGCGGCAAAAAACCGTGAGATTTCTCGATTGACGAGGGAAAATCAGAATATCACGCCAGTAATCAGCGAAGACGAACCGCTGGACCCACAAAAAGCAGCCATAAAAGAACTCCGCAGTCAAATTCAGCAAAAGGTTCGCGACTCCGCAAATAAAGTGAAAAAATCCCGACATTTCGTTCCGGCGATTGCTGGATTATCGGTGCTATTAGTCTTCATGTTTTTGCAATATAACCGCATTATTTTCGGCGCAGTCGCAGCCTATACAACACCTGGTGCAATTAACCCGCAAAACATCATCGTTGACGCTTCCACCGACGTAACTGTCGGATCAGAACCTAGGATTATCATCCCAAAGATTAACGTTGACGCGCCAGTTATTTACGGCGCCGCTAGTGACACAAAATCGCAATCAAAAGCCATGGAGAAGGGAGTGGCTCACTTTTCAATTCCTGGCGCCAGCGCCGTGCCAGGCGAAGTCGGAAATGCCGTATTTGCCGCACACTCCAGTAACGACGCTTTTGCTGGTGGCGATTATAAATTCGTCTTTGCTCAGAATGAAAAGTTGGTCAAGGGCGACATTATCTACATGAATTACAACGGGAAACGCTACACCTATAAAATAACATCAACAGAAGTTGTTATGCCGACCGAAGTTTCAAAAGTTCAGATTAACACAGACAAGCCAATGCTGACACTTGTAAGTTGCGTGCCTTTAGGAACCGCAGAGAAACGACTATTGATCTTTGCAGAACAAATCAGCCCAGACCCAAGCAAAGCTACCACGACTTCTTCAGAATCCAGCTCAAATCAACAGCAAAGCAACAAATCAAATATCCCAGGAAAACCCGAGCCGACTTTGCTTGAGAAATTATTCGGTGGTCGATAAACTAGCCATTTAATTAAATAGCCCAACAGATCCATTGTCCATATTCATCTTACTCAGGACAATTTTTCCAGAAGCGTTGGTCGTCAATCCGTAAACGTATCGCTGATTCGAGGATAAAACAGAATCCAAACCAGGCTTAACGTCTATCAATGTATGAGCGTTCGTGCCGTCAAACTCACGAATCTCCATTTTTCCCGACGCAGAAACGCTACGAATATAGAAGTTGTCAAGCCACTTCACTTCCTGCGTCACACCGATATTAAACACGTTCGACAATTCTTTACGCTCCAAATCATAAGTCTGCAGTGCTGCGCCGTTTTGCGCCACGATAAATCGCCCAGCATTGTCCATCATCACGTTCGCAGTCGCATTGTCAGTTTTAATGGTCTTTGCCGTTTTTAAGAACTCTTTTTGGCGGTCCTTAGAATCCGAAATGTCGCCTCTATAAATTGTCATATTTTTGCCATCAGTCAAAACCACGGTGTCTTTATTGAAATAGCGAGAAATTCGAATTACCGGGGTAGAATCAGCAGCAAAAGTGCCGATCACAAACGGTTCTTTCCAATCTCGCTTCCAAATTCCTGCCACTTTTTTACCGTCAATAACAGCCAGGTAGGACAAACGATCGTCGCCGTAAAGCTTGAAAGATTCGACGCCAACTAAAATTGGGCTAGAAATTGTCGAGCTATCAAGATCAACTCGCCTCAATTCACCAGTTTCCTGCAAAGCATAAACCGTGTGTGCGCCAGTTCCCGCAAAGCCAATTTGCTTAATTGCAAAACCAGTCATAGCCGTTACGTCGGTAATTTTCTCTGGATTTTCTCTATCAAGAACCAACCACTGCACGCCAGTAGTGTTATTTTCCGCTGGATATGAATGCTTCACTAGCGCATAACGAGAATCGCGGTCCCACTCCGACAGGGTAAACGTATGATTGTCAGAAGACAGGGAATAGCCAGCCAAAACGCTTGTGCTTAATGCGTGTTCCGTGAATTTTTCTTTATCTTTGTTTGTGTCGCGAATGTCGCCAATTGTCAAAATCGGAGTTTTATCTTTAACACCAAATCCCATCAAGAAATTACCAGCTGGCGACAGAGAAACGGATTGCAATGAGTCGAACGTTTTCACCTCGGTGGTTTCGCGTTTTGTCGGAATCAATCTGGCGTAATTCAAATTCGTAACGGTATCAGATTTAATGTTCAACGTTTTTTGCCACGGTTCGTATTTATCCAATTTCATCGAAAAAGTGTGTTTGCCAGGAAGAACAGTGCTTTTCGTCGGAGTGCGGCGCAGCTCCATATCGTCAACATAAACCAGCGCCCCGCCAGGATGTGATTCATATTGGACAAGTCCAGTCTGTTGCAATTCTTTCGTATTTGGATCAAACGTATAGCCGAGCATTCTAAACGTCAAAAACGTAAGAAGAATTATAAGTGATAATGTCATCAGCGTGTACACAAAGGTCCGCCGTGCGAGCTCTTTAGTGCGATTCTTTTTCTGGTACATAATTACGGAAATTATAACATATTTTTACACTTGAAAAAACCTTAGGCGATTTGTAATATAATATACAGGAATAAACATTAGGGGGATTAATGGCAAGTAAAAACTACGTGGTTATCAATGGACGAGCTTACAACACTATTACCGGAATGGTAATGGATGATATTAAGATTGAAAAATCTGAAATAGAAAAAGAACAATCAATCAGTAAGCGTGGTACATCTGTATCAAATATTCACGCCGCACACGTTCAGAAATCCAGCACATTGAATCGTCGGCACGTTAAAATGCCGCAGCGTATGCCATTGGCAGCCAAACCCCAGAAAGCTCGCGTCGACGTGAAACAACATGTCGCCGTGAAGAAGTTTTCTGCGCCAATTGTCAGCAAGCCAGCTCCTCAGAAAATTGCTATTAACCGCCCAGCCGAAGCTCACCCCGTTACTCGTCGCGCCCAACAAAGACCTCTTAGCGTTAACACTAAATTGCGAAAAGAACGCCAGCCTCTGGCTATGAATAACAATCCGCTTGTCGCCGTCGCTCCGCAAAAAATAGAAAAGCCAGTCGCAAAAACCGCTCATCAATTGAAAAATGAAGCAATTGAGAAAGCTTTGTCGAATGAGATTATCAGCAATAAAAAAGCACGTCGACGCCAGAAAAAGGGCGGCGCATTACGTTGGCTGAACACGTTTTCTGTTGGTTTTGCGGTGATGCTACTCGGCGGCTATTTAACATACTTGAGTATGCCAAATATCTCTATAAAAATGGCAGCCGTTCAATCAGGAATTGACGCCAAATATCCAGGCTATAAGCCAGACGGCTACGCCTTAAACGGCCCTATCAAATTCAAATCGGGCGAGGTATCTATGAAATATGCCTACGCCGACGGAAGTTCAGGATACACCATAACCCAACAAAAAAGCGGCTGGAATTCATCAGCAGTGAAAGAATTCTTCTCTGAAAAACACAAGAATCCAAACACCACGATGATCGACGGATTGACAATTTACAGCAGCGGAAAAGAAGCGGCTTGGGTGAACGGCGGAATCCTATATCAAATCAGTGGCGACGCGAACCTCTCAAGCAGCCAAATTGAAAAAATTGCCACTAGTCTGTAACTCATCAGATAACGTGCTATAATTTACTCATGACTATTAGAACTCGTTTTGCGCCAAGTCCGACTGGCTATATTCACTTAGGCAACGTTCGTACCGCGCTATACACATACCTTGTCGCCAGAGCGCATCAGGGAGATTTTATCTTACGCATTGAAGACACAGACCAAGCTCGGTTCGTTGAAGGCGCGGAAGAAATGATTTTGGAAACCTTAAATTGGCTAGGGCTAAATTGGGATGAAGGACCAATTCTTAACAATCTAAAAGAAGAGTCCGGCAATTTTGGCCCATATCACCAAACAGATCGCCGTGATATTTACATAAAGTGGGCAAAGAAAATGATTAGCGAAGGGCTAGCTTACGCCGATCCGTACACGCCTGAAGAAGTGCAAGTTTTCCGCGACAAAGCCAAGGCTGAAAAGCGAGCATTTTTATATCGCGACCATCGTCCAGAAAATCCGCCAGAGTGGCAACTTGGAATGCCGCTGCGCTTCAAAGTTCCGGAAATTAAGCGATATTCTTGGACGGACGCCGTCATGGGCGAGTTGTCGGCTGGCCCAGAAGCTTTGGACGATTTCATTTTGATTAAAGCGGATGGTCTGCCAACCTACAATTTCGCGCACATCATTGACGATTTTGAGATGCAAGTTACGCACGTGATTCGCGGCTCGGAATATATTGCCAGTACGCCTAAATATCTATCGCTTTACGAAGCGCTTAAAATTACGCCACCAATTCTGGCGCACGTGCCACACATTATGGCGCCATCGGGAAATAAAAAACTTGGCAAGCGTGACGGCGCTAAAAGCGTAACTGAATATCGATCAGAGGGAATTTTGCCAGAAGCGATGCTTAATTTCTTAGCGCAACTTGGCTGGAATGATGGCACGGAACAGGAAATTTTCAGTAAAGCTGAACTGATTGAAAAGTTCTCACTTGATCGCGTTCAAAAATCTGGCGCGCGATTTGACGAACAACGACTCATTTGGCTGAATGGTCAATGGATCCGCTCGCTTAGCTTGGACGATCTTTATTCTCGCTGCCAATCATTCTGGGGCGAAGAAGCCAAAGACGCCGATGAATCTTACAAAAAGCGCGTTCTGGAATTGGCGCAAGATCGCTTGAAGACACTACAAGATTTACCAAAATTAACGAGCTATTTCTTCGTCGAGCCTGAAATTGACACGGAATTAATTGACGGAAATAAGCAACTCCGCAAATTGACCGACGACGAACGACGAGATTTATTATCAATTGCTCACCAAGAATTCGAGAAAATTACAGATTGGACGCCAGAAACAGTTCAGAATTGCCTTAATCAATTACTGGAAACGACGGGGCAGAAGCCGGGGATTTTGTTTAGTCTGGTGAGAATTGTGACGACGTGGGCGCCGTTTAGTCCGCAACTTAACGACACGCTGGCGCTAATTGGCAAGGAAAAAACTCTGCAAAGAATCGATAATTATCTACAAAAATAGTTTATTCGTGCGCCGAAAATGCTATACTAAGCATAAGCATGAATGTTGAAAAAATAGATAAATCAGGACAAAAAAAGAGCGCCCGCTGGGAGTCGTTCAAAGAATGGGTAAAAAAGCATATTCTGGCAATTGTGCTCGTGGTGAGCGCGGTGGTTATCGCTGGAGTTTTCATAATTGCAATTCACTCCATAAAATACGAGAAAACCGCTAGCGTGGAACTGAAATTGCCAACTAAAAAACCTGCGCCGAAGAAGTTTTATTCGCCGCTAACTGGCATGGAAATCGCGAATGAAGCCGCCGCGAAGCTGCCTGTAACTGGCGTGATGATCGAGAATAGTCCAGCCGCCAGACCGCAGTCAGGACTAAAGAAAGCTGGCGTGGTTTATGAAGCCGTGGCGGAGGGCGGAATTACTAGGTTTTTGGCTCTATACCAGGGAGAAAAGCCGGCGCTAATCGGTCCAGTTCGAAGCTTAAGATTATACTATTTGAGCTGGGCAGCGCCGTATCAGGCGTCAATCGCACACGTTGGCGGAAGCCCCAACGCTTTATCTCAAGTCAGAAACGGCAATTATCGCGACATCGACCAGTTCTTTAACGACGGATCATATTGGCGATCTCGCGACCGCTACGCGCCGCACAACGTCTATACTTCAGGAGAGAAGCTTGACCAATTGAACAGCGCAAAAGGCTATAACAATTCCGAATTCACCAGCTTCGCGCGAGCAGACGGCAAGCCCGTCGAATCGCCAAACGCCACATCTGTAAACATAAACCTCAGCGGCTCACTCTACAATACCTCATATACTTACGACAAGGCATCAAATTCTTACCTCAGGAGCATGGCTGGTGCGCCACATACCGATAGGGAAGATGGGCAAATCGCTCCAAACACCGTTGTAGCTATGGAAGTTGGTGTTGAAGCTCGGGCCCAAAATTACGATGGATACGAAGACGTCAAAACGACAGGATCCGGCAAAGCTTACATTTTCCAAAACGGCACAGTCGCCACCGCCACTTGGTCAAAAGCGGACATAAATTCGCCGCTTAAATTGACAGACGAATCTGGAAAAGATATAGCCTTAAATCGCGGACAAACATGGATTGCAGCCTTCACGCCAGGAAGGGGAAGTGTTTCATGGCAATAGACCCGGCATCTAAAACCTTGCGCGAGTACAAACAATATTATTACCGAAAAGTCATATTAGTCCTATTATCAGCGAGCGCCTGCATCATATTAGGACTGGGAATCGCACTCCACTTCACGGCAATTTCCATATTCCAGCTAAATTTCTGGATTATCATTTTAATTACCGCTATCTTGCAAATCCTATTTTCAATTTCTATCGTTAAAATCATCGCTGCGCCGCTTAATAAAATTCTGGCGGCACTTTCTCATAAAATTGGCGAACTAACCACCGACACTCCGCCAAACCCCAACGATAAACGCTACGAAAAAACTGGATTTAAGACGGCGCTTCAGGCAATTTATGGTGATTATCAGCCAGAGCAAAAACCAACTAGTGACAACGACAAGCCAAAAATCCCGCTCACTCAAGCCCTGAATCAAGCCAGTACTGGCGTAGTAATTCTTAATTCCAATCAGAAGATTATCTTCGCCAATTCCGCCGCCCCGATTTCCAGGAACGCAAAAGGTGAGGATTTTCTAAACGAACCGAGCATTTCCGATTGGCTTCACGAAATCTCCAATGAGAAAATTAAAGCCGAGCGCCGTTGGCAACGCATTAGCACCAACCCCGACATCATCCAAAAAACGCGGTTTTTTGACGTCATCGTGTCATTTGAGAAAGGCGCCGCCGCCGAAACTGTCATTTTCCTCATCGACAAGTCTGACAATTATCTGCCCGAAGAAGAGGACCTCAATTTCATCTCATTTGCCGCCCACGAACTTCGCGGACCGATTACAGTTATTCGTGGATATCTGGACATTATCAACGAAGAGTTCGCTGGACGCTTGCAGGGCGACGAAAGGCAGCTTCTTGATAGGCTGGTCGTTTCGTCTAATCGCTTGTCTAGCTACATTGACAACATTCTTAATGTTGCCAGATATGATAGACATCACTTGAAGGTTTATTTATTAGAAGACACTGTCGCTAATATTTATGCCTCGATCGCCGACGATATGCAACTTCGCGCCTCGACTCAACACAGAATGCTCAGCGTCAATATTCCAGACGACCTCCCAACCGTAGCCGCTGATCACGGAAGTATCGGGGAAGTGATTGGTAATCTAATTGACAATGCCATTAAGTACAGTTTTGAGGGCGGGTCCGTAACCGTTTCCGCGGAGAAAAAAGGCGACTTCGTGGAAGTGTCTGTCGCCGATAACGGAATTGGTATGCCGGCGAATGTTGTGGACAATTTGTTCCACAAGTTCTATCGATCGCACCGATCACGCGAGGCCGTAGCCGGGACGGGAATTGGGCTTTACATTTGCAAAGCTTTTGTCGAATCCCACGGCGGCTCGATAATCGCTCGATCCCGCGAAAACGAAGGCTCGGTTTTCTCGTTCACTTTGCCAATTTATGCTACAGTTAAAGATAAATTGTTAGAAGACGGGCAACTGAATAATCAATTGATACGAAAGGGTGGCGGCTGGATAAAAAATCACGCTATGTATAAGGGCTAGGAGGAATTATGATAAAGACAATTTTATGCGTGGAAGATGACCGTTTTATTGGCGAAATGTATGTCAGGAGTCTGCAAAAAGCGGGATATGATGTGACGTGGGTGGTCGACGGGAATGACGGGCTAGTGGCGGCGCGCAACCAGAACTTTGACTTGATAATCTTAGATTTAATGCTACCAGAGCAACGCGGTGACCAGATTTTGGATGCGCTAAGAAATAACAATGTCGATTTGGTTCCGAATAGTAAGATTTTGATTATGACCAATTTTGAACAGGACGAAGCTTCGCGTAAATCCGTCATGAGTCGTGTTGACGGATATCTAATTAAGGCTGACATTACGCCGCGGAATTTGATAGAAGTCGTTAAGCAGATGAGCAGCGACGACTAAAAATATTATGATTAGTAGGAACAATCTTGTAGGAGATCCTTCTATGAGAGCAACGATCGGCATCGGACACGAGGTTAGTGGCATCAGAGCTCAGATAGTAGCTTATTTAAGCAAACTGAGAGGCTATTACGTTAGAGAGGGTCTATGAGAGATAGCCATACATCTTTAGATGAAGTTATAAAAGCGCTTACCGACAACCCCCACATTTCCGAACTGCATCTTTTTGGCTCACGAGCAACAGAAAAGAGCGATGAACTTTCTGACATTGACTTAACCGCTACCTCGCCGCACCCAGCCGCCGCCGAAGCCTACGCTCGTAAAAGTTTGGCGGATAAATTTGGCTTGAGCGCGGTCTACACGATCAAGAATGATGAACATGAAATTGCCCGAACTTTTTGTCTGAGCGGTATGAGCCCGTTTCATAAAATTGACATTGGGTTTTCGCTACCTAGTGAGGTCAAGTTTTTTCCAAACTCTAGACTCATTTTAAAAAACAACAAACCACAGAAGCCTAGCATTGAATTCAAAAAATGGACAGAACCACGCGCCGAGCACGATTATTTCGACGTGATGATGGGCTCGTTGCGCTACATCAAGCACCGCCGTCGCGGCGAAAATTGGCAGGCGTACAAATGCTACCGCGGCTTTATTGAGCAGCTGGCGAATGCACACGCGGCGAGTAACTCACCACACAGTATATATAAAGAGCTAGACATACAAGACAATGATGAAATTCTAAAGCTATTTTTTGCGGGCGACATCCACGAAAAAGAGCGAAAATACTACGAATTTATCAAAAACCGCGCCGAAAACGAGCGGCTTTTGCCGGGGTTTAGCAGGGACTTACAGGAAATTTGGGAAAATTATCTAGATGGCTGAAATCAATAAAAAAGCACTTAACTAGCCTATAGTAGACTATGTTGATGGCAGAAAAGTGTTTAATGATTGTAGCAGCGACACGAACACGCTAAACAAAGGACTTAGCGTTAATAGTCAAATCAGTAAAAAGTATGGAAGCAAACGTATAATGAAAGCAATTTTCAAAAAGACTAAAGATCATAAAAAACATTTTACCGCAACAGGATATACTGTTAATAAAAACCGTACCAAAATGCTACTTATCCATCATAAAGGCTTAAATAAGTGGCTGCCCCCTGGTGGTCATATTGAAAACAACGAAGTTCCGCATGAGGCAGCTATACGCGAAGTTTACGAGGAAACTGGCGTAATGGCCATACCGATAAAAGATGATGAAAACGATCTAGCCCTAAAAGGTATAAAAGAGGCGCAAATTCCACGACCGTACGCTTTGATGTATCAAATTATACCAAAAAGCAAGAAAGACGTTGAACATATCCATCTTGATATGGTATTTGCTCTTGAGGCTGATGATTCTGACAAGATTACCTCACAGTATAAGGAAGTTCACGATGTTAGATGGGTGACAAGGAAGAGTTTAATAGATGAATATGACACATTTGACTCAGTAAGGAATTTTGCTAGAAGCATGCTCAAGTGATAAGTCCATATACACACTCACTTCACGTACCGCCCAATTATAAAGCTCGTACAAACCTATCAAGGTCGTATTCGCCCATGAAAATCAACGTAGAATAATAAAAAA
>UNSP01000006.1 GCA_900556355.1 Candidatus Saccharimonadota bacterium
CCACGCTGGAAGATATGCGACATGATATCGAGGTTCTTAGCGAGGATTTTAACGCTGAGTAGGATCTTTACATCAATTAAAGCATAAGCTATACTTTACAATATGATGACAAGAGATAAGAGTGAGCGTGGCTCGGTTAATGGCTGGATGGTCGGCACAATCGGCTGTCTGATATTGTTTTTGATTGCTGGATCTTTGGCAATTTGGGCGTATATGCAATACTCCCGAGAAAAAAGCAGTGTTGATAGTAAAGTTGCGATTGAAGTTGCTAAGGGGAAGAGCGAACAAGCCGAATCAGACCAGAAGAAATTTTCTGAAGAAGCAAAAAACCCGCGTATTGAATTTGTCGGTCCTGCTGAATACGGTCGGGTATCGTTCATGTATCCAAAAACTTGGAGTGTATATGTAGGGAATGACGGTAGCGACAGGGGTGATTACAAAGCTTATCTTCATCCTGTTTCAGTTCCTTCGACAACTAATAAAAATAGTCGGTTTGCATTAAGACTGGAGATTATCAACAAGAATATGGATACGGTGCTGAATGACTATCAATCACGACTAAAGAAGGGTGAATTGACCTCAAGTAGTACTGAGTTTAATGGAATTTCAGCAACTCGGATTGACGGTACGTTTGAGAAAGAGTTGCGCGGCTCTGTGGTTTTGATGAAAGTGCGCGATAAAACTATTCGTTTTTCAACCGACGCGGATACGTTTAAGCCAGATTTCCAGACTATATTGAGCACTGTAAAAATCTCTGAATAGAAAAACCCAGTACATATTTGCTATACTAGAATTGTATGGCAGGTAAAGAGTGGAGTGATTCTGATTTTGGGGGATTGCCGAGCGTTTTAGTGGCGGCACACGAGCTGAAAACGCCGCTGGCTTTGATTAGGCAACTGGCGCTACTGTTGGACGACGATTTAACCAGTTCTGCCGATAAAACTCAGATCCAGCAACGAATTATTCGGACTTCTGAGCAGGCGTTGCAGCTTACGATCGATTTGGCAAATTCAGCCAATTTAACGCCGTCGTTATTTCCGCTTGAACCGGTCAATCCGTTGGCTTTATGTCAGCAAGTAGCGATGGAAACAAAGTTCAATGCAATGCTCTATGGGCGAAAAGTTAGCTGGCCTAAGAGCAGTCGAAATAGTCAATTGATATTGGCGAACCGAACACTTTTGGGGCGAATTTTAGCGAACTTTTTGAATAACGCGTTGGCGTATACGGAGGACGGATCGGAGATTAAGGTTTCGGTTAAGGCGACAAAAGATGCCGTGAGAATGAGCGTGCGAGATTTTGGACCGATGATGAGTTTGAAGGAATATCGGCTTTTGCTTGATGAAATGGAAACGCGAAAAACCGTGCGAACAAGGCCGGAAAGTAGCGGGCTGGGGATTTACGTGGCGAATCAATTTGCGCGGGCGATGAACGGGCGAATTGGTTTGATTCGTCACCGTGATGGATTGACTTTTTATGTAGAAATGCCAATTAGTCGGCAGTTGAGTTTGATATGAAAAAACTGCTGATCGTTGAGGACGATAAGAATTGGGCGGATATTCTGGGCAAGTTTGCCGCGGATGTTGGGGCGGAACATCGAGTGGCGGTTTCTGGTGGTCAGGCGATTGAAATTATTGACGATTGGCAACCTGATGCTTTAATTTTAGATATGTTGTTGGCTGGCGAAACGGCGATTGCTCTGTTGAATGAGCTGCGATCGTACGCGGATTTGGCGAGTTTGCCGATCGTGGTTTGTACGAATATCGACGTTAAAATGGACGATTTGCGTCCGCTTGGTGTGAAGGCGATTTTGAATAAAACATCGATGCGTCCGAATGAGGCGCGGGCGATTTTTCGCGAGGTTCTAAATGACGGGGCAGAGTGAGCGAGTAAAAGCAATTGTTCTGAGGCGAACGAATTACGCCGAAGCTGATCGAGTTTTGCAGTTATTAACGCCAAAAGGTCGACGTAGCGTAATCGCAAAGGGTGTGCGGCGCGAGCGGTCGAAATTGGCGGGCGGTATTGAACTATTTGCGATTTGCGACGTGGTTATTCGTTCTGGTCGGGGCGATTTGGGGCTATTAACTTCCGCTCGATTGTCGGCTTTTTATCGGCATATTTTGGAAGATTATGATCGAATGCAATTTGCATATTCGGTGATGAAATTGGTCTCTGCAGCGAGCGAAAATATTGACGAACCAGAGTGGTATTATGTACTGAGTCAAGTTTTGGAGCAATTGAATAATCCTGCGATAAACCAAAAATTGATTGAAACGTGGTTTTATTTGCAATACGCGAGTTTGCTGGGAGATGAACTGAATCTTCGAACGGACGTAACGACTGCGGCGCTACTTCCTGATAAAAAATATATGTACGATAGCGCGGAAAAAGGTTTGAGATTGGCGGAGCAGGGCGATTTGGGTGCAGACGCAATCAAGTTGTTAAGGTTAATCCAGGCAAAACCACTCGCGAATGTGGCGCAAATCGGCGGAATAACTGAGGTTATAAACGATTGCTGGTTGACCGCCAGGCAACACGCGGCAGTGTAAAATTGTCAGTAAAATGGTATAATTTAGGAAATAATGTGAATCGCCATGTTGCCAACATGGAGAAAGGTTTTTTTGATGAGTCAAGCAAAAATGGAAGATATTATTAGCCTGTGTAAGCGTCGCGGTTTTATTTATCAGGGTTCTGATGTTTACGGCGGTTTGTCTGGAACGTGGGATTACGGTCCGCTGGGCGTTCAATTGAAGCGAAACATCATGAATTTGTGGTGGCGAATGTTTGTCGATGAGCGCGACGATATATATGGCGTCGATGCGGCAATTTTGATGAATCCGAAAGTCTGGAAGGCAAGTGGGCATGTTGATACATTCGTTGATCCATTGTGTGAGGATATGGTTAATCATCGGCGTTATCGTACGGATCATATCCTTAAAGATAATGGGGTTGACGCTGACGGCTTGACGATGGAGCAAATGGATGAAGTGATTGCGGAACGGGGAATTAAAAGTCCAGACGGAAATCCGCTAAGCAAATCTCGCACGTTTAATATGATGTTTAAGACGAGTGTTGGCGCCACCGAAAGTGAAGACAGCGTTGCATATCTTCGTCCAGAAACTGCTCAGGGAATTTTTACCAATTTTAAGAACGTTGTTGATAGTTTTTATCCAGACTTGCCGTTTGGAATTGCTCAGCAGGGTAAGGCGTTTCGTAATGAAATTGCGCCGCGAGATTTTGTTTTCCGTTCTCGGGAGTTTGAGCAAATGGAGATTGAGTATTTTGTCAATCCAGAAAATTGGCAGGAAGCGTTTGATGAATTGCTGAAGTCGACGCACGAGTTTTTGGAGGCGTTGGGATTAAATCCTGATAATATTCACGAGTTGGATGTTCCGGCGGAAGACAGGGCGCATTACAGCAAGAAGACGATTGACATTGAATACGATTTTCCAATTGGCAAGGAAGAGTTGATGGGAATTGCGTATCGGACTGATTTTGACCTGATGAACATTCAGCGCGTCAGTGGAAAAAGTATGGAATATACGATTAAGGGGACGAATGAGAAGTTCGTGCCGCACGTGATTGAGCCGAGTTTTGGCGTCGAGCGAGCGCTGATGGCGGTCTTGTCGAGCGCGTATCGTGAGGACGAGCAGAACGGCAGCAAGCGTGTTTATTTGGCACTTCCAGAGCATTTGGCGCCGGTTAAATTTGCTGTTTCGCCGCTACTTAAGAATAAGCCGGAACTGGTGGAGAAGGCGCGTGAAATTTACGCCAACCTATCTAAGAAAAATCCTGGACGTGTTATGTGGGATGACAATGGAAACATCGGTAAGCGCTATCGCCGTCAGGATGAAATTGGTACGCCGCACTGTGTGGTCATCGACTTCCAGACGCTGGAGGACGACACCGTTACTGTACGCGAGCGAGATACGACGGAGCAGAGGCGGGTAAGACCGCAAGAGCTACAAGCATAATAGAAAGTGGCGAGGAAAATGCAGAAAGCATCATTAACAGATGGAAATAAAATAGTCCTTAATAAGCACGATATTATCGGGGTGGATGATGCCTTGGATGATAAGAAATATTTACTAAACTGTTTTGTTGATTTGGGTGATCTGGACCAGATTAAGGATTTTGAGAGTAAAAAATGTTTACTTCTTGGCAGAACTGGAGCGGGAAAAACTGCGCTTGTTACGAAGCTACAGGACGATAAGAAGAATAAAGTTATTGTCATAGATCCCGAAGCTGTAGCTATGGCGCATATATCAAATTCGTCCATAGTGAGTTCGCTAGTGGCTTCGGGTATTGATCTGAATACATTCTTCAAAATGTTATGGAGACATGAGATATGTGTTGAGATTTTTGCGAGACATTTAAAGATAACTTCAGAAACGGAATATGAGAACATAGTTGAAAAAATAAAATATTATTTCAAGACGAGAAATACGAAACATTTTCAGGCATTAGAATATCTTGAGCAGTGGAGGGATACATTTTGGAAGACGAATGATAGCTATATATCAAAAGTAATAGAGGAACAGAAAGATAAGATAGAGGCGAGTGTGGGTGCTGATATCCCGACTATGGCCACGAAACTTAAGGCGGGTACTCAGCTGACACAGCAGCAGGTTATCGATTTTAAGCAACGTAGTCAAGAAATTGTCAATTCTGTACAGATAAGAGAAGTTACAGCGTTGCTTGAAATGCTTGATGAATTTATTAATTACAACCAGGGGAAATACTACGTTATTATTGACAGGCTTGATGAAAAATGGGTAGGAAATGACATTAGATATCAATTGATAAAGTCCTTAATTGAAACACTCAGAGATTTAAACAGACTTGATAATATCAAGCCCATAGCGACATTACGTTACGATTTATTAGGTAGGGTCTTTGATGTGTCGAGAGATTCTGGCTTTCAGGAGGAGAAATACCAACCGCTATATCTCGATATTAGATGGACTCAATCTCAGCTTATAGACTTGCTCAATTCAAGGATTAATTTTCAGTTTAGACTTAGATATCAAAAAAAGACAAAACTTACATACACTGATATTTTCCCCGATAGAGTTAATAATATACCGATCATAAGCTTTCTACTTGAGAGAACTATGATGAGGCCAAGAGATGTTATTGAGCTTGTAAATTTTTGCATAAGAAGAGCTACTGAAAAAGAGGCAGAAGGTTTTATTACCGAGAGAGTCGTTATTGATGCTGAAAGAGAATATTCAAAGAATAGACTTCGATCTTTATATTATGAGTGGTTTGTTGATTACCCTGGGCTAGAGAAACTCATTACTCTTTTACGGCAAAAACCATCATCGTTTCCGCTGCGCGACATGGCAGATGCTGAAATAGAAAACTTATGTTTAGATTATGTTGCTAATCCCCCTAAGCCTGATGTAGATTCAAATGATCCAATTTTTTGTCTTGTAGAAGGGGTTGTGAAGGGCGAGTCTATATATGAATTTAAGAAAGTAATAACGAAAATATTTTATAGAGTTGGACTTTTAGGCATAAGAGACTGCCCCGATAGTGATATTAGGTGGAGTGATTCGGTGTACTCTAGTGTAGATATAAGTGATATAGAACAAGATAGTATGCTTTGTGTGCACAAGTGCTATTGGAGTGCACTAAGAATACAAGATATTTAGCAATTATCCCTATGCCAAAAATCACCAAAGGACATAGCATTACGCAGAATTTAGACGGCACGGCTCATCTGGATTGTTTGTATCGCATCTCGCTTAAAGCATTGATTTATAACGACGTTGGGCAGATTTTGGTTGTTAAAGAGGACGGGCGGCCGCTTTGGGATCTTCCTGGCGGCGGAATGGATTATGGTGAAACTTTTGAGTCGGCTTTGAAGCGGGAATTATATGAAGAGGTTGGCTATAAGGGCAATCTTCGCTATCAGCTTTTTGACGCGTCGGACGAGATTTATATTGAGCGAATTGATGCTAATCAAATTTGTTTTTCCTGTCGTGTGTGGACGGAAAATTTTGATTTTTCAGCGGGCGTTGATGCGGACGAAGTAATGTTTATAGATCCTGAAGAGTTGCGACTCCAAGAGAGCGAGTCGGGTGCGCCGCTTCGATATAAAGTGCATTTGAAATGGCAGAAGTTGCGTGGCGCAAATAGTTTGCCGACAGAATAGTATTGACTTTTTCCATAAAATAGTATAGAATATAACGCATGGAAAAAAGTACAGGCGGCGTATCTTTTGATATTAGATTTATTGACTCTGGTGATGGCTCGGAGAAGTATTCCTCTGTCGAAAGTCGGCGCTTGATTGGAATCTATGATGGCGATTGGTCTTTGGAAGAAGATGGGACGGTGAATGCGTCCATGGTGTTTGCCAGGAGAGTGGGTGATATTCGTAGTCATGAGAATTTAATAGAGAAGGTTCGCGGAATCGGTGAGAATATGGCGCGAGTGTCTATTTCAGAGTGTCTGGCGGTTGAAGATGAGGTGAAGGTAAGTGGCTGGCTATTAGCTGATCCTATGTCGCATAGTGGAATTTCTTTCTTGCGCAAAGTAATACCAACCGAGCTTGTTGTCCCTGATTCTATTGAAAATAACCCTGACGACGATCAGAAGCTAGAGATCGTCAGGCTTGCCTTGCGTGTTGGAGCTGTGGCTTTGCATTGTGCGGGATTGTCGTTAGAAGAGCTTAAGGAATCGCCTACTGAGAGTTTCTCTCCGGATAAAGTGGATGATCTTGTTTCTCGTTTCCATGGCAATGTGGATTTTGGTAGCAAGTGGAGAGAGTATAAGAAAATAGCCAAAGATTTAACGTATGAAAAAAACTGATAATTACGGCGCCAGAGTTAAAATCGAGAATATTATGGAGGGCGAAGTCGACGAGGATTTGTTATTTGCTTTATTGACTAGATTAGTTGTTAAGGACGAGGTTCTCGATATGGATGTAATGTTGGCTAGTCGCTGTCATGAGTATTTAGGACATATCATGTTAGCAGAGAAGCGCCTTCCTAGTCAGTCTACGTCCATACAATCGCCATTTCAGTTTCCGTATGGTAAAACTGAGCTGCGAAGCTGGCGGGATGGGCGGGGTGTACATTCTGTTGGAGGGATAAGAGGAGGATTCAGGAAGAATGCTTATTTTTCTTCAGACAATGCGGAATATCTCATGAGACGAGTGGCTGCCGTGGCTGTTGGGCTTTGCTTGGAAACGCCTTTACAAGAGCTGGATTCTGTCAAGGAATTTTCAGCCGAGGAGCTGGCAGAAGCGTGGCCGAGGCTTAGATACGGAATTTACATTTAATATTGCCATTGTTATAATAACCATATGCATATTATTCTTGGTGGGACGAGTGGGCTCGGTTTGGAAATGGCGAAGCAGCTGCGAGAGCGTGGCGATCGCGTGCTGGTGCTAGGTAAAACTTATGATCCGCAAAAACACGGAGAAGGTTTTCCTCTGGATGTGTATTATTCAGATCAAGTGGAAGCGGCGTCGGCGCGAATTGAGCAGATTTTAAACGGCGATGATATTGATCAATTTGTGTGGGCGGCTGGATATGGCTGGCGCGGCAATTTTGAAGATCAGCCGAGTGTTCGCGGTATGGCGGAAGTTAATTTTTCGGGCGCGTTGCCGCTGGTTCAATGGGCTTGGCGTAAGATGTCAACGCAGAATCGCAAGTCTGTACTGACGATTATTGGGTCGACAAGTAGCGTTAAAGCGCGCTCGGATGAAGCTGTTTACGTTGCGACGAAGCACGCTCAAGCGGGTTTGGCGCGAAGTTTGGGAATGCAGGCAGATGAGCAAAAACTTCCAGTCAGAGTCGCACTATTTTTGCCTGGTGCTATGAAAACTCCGTTTTGGAACGGTCGAGAACTTCCGGTTGACTATATGTTTTTTAATGATCCAGCAAAAATCGCCACGCATATTATTAACGCGATTGATTGTCAGCAGCAGCCCTTTTTGGAATGGGCGTTGCCAAAAGGCACGTTGGTTTAGAGCTTATTAAGTGCTATAATTCAGGCATGACGGATAGTTCGAATAATGATTATTTTGGGGTAAAAGTTGTAGTTATTGGCGGCGGAACGGGAAGTTTCACGCTGCTTTCTGGATTGAAAAAATATACGCACAGCATCACGGCGTTGGTCAATATGGTCGACGATGGCGGCTCAACGGGCGTATTGCGCGATGAATTGGGCGTGTTGCCGGCGGGCGACGTCAGGCAATGCTTGGTGGCATTGAGCACTTCGCCGAAAGTTCGCGATTTGTTCAATTACCGGTTCGGCGAGGGCAGTATGAAAGGTCACGCGTTTGGCAATTTATTCATGGCGGCGCTGGAAAAGATGACTGGAAGTTTTGCTGATGCGGTTGAGTTGGCCAGCGAAGTTTTGGGTGTTAATGGTCGAGTTTATCCGATTACTCTGGACGATACAACGATGTCGATTAAGCTGAAAGACGGCACGGTTGTTGATGGTCAACACGCGGCTGAGTCGCTAAAGATTCCGCGCGGCGAGCGTCCGTGGCTAGAGCTTAAACCGCCAGCTACGATTAACCCGCGAGCCCGTCAAGCGATTTTGGATGCCGATTTGGTGGTGATTGCGCTGGGACTTTTGTATGGCAGTTTGGCACCAGCGTTGTTGGTTCGAGGTGTTACTCGGGCGCTTGCTGAAACGAAGGCGAAGAAAGTCTATGTTTGCAATTTGGTTACCAAGCCGACGCAGACTGATGGATTTACCGTGGCGGATTTTACGGATGAAATTGAGCGATTTTCAGGGGTGAATATGGATTATGTGCTTTACAATAACCATCGCCCGCCAGAGGAATTGATAAAGAAATATGCTCACGACGGCGAATATTTGGTTGAGTGGGATAAGGAATTGCTGAAGAAAAAGCATTATTATGCGTCGGGCAAGCGTTTGATTGCTGATGACGTGTGGGTCAACACGAATTCCAGCAGCGACCCATTGGCGGCTCAGCGTAGCTTGATTCGTCACGACGCCGACAGAGTAGCTCGCGAATTGATGCGGATTTATTTCGCCTAATGGGCGGCGAAAACTTTTCAATTCTTGAGGTTAATCCGGCAGCGAGGATTGATGCGTCGGATTATGGTATAGACGTGCCGTGTGCTATCATAAAATATGCAAAGGAATTATGCATTGAATGAAAATTGACGATAGTTTTCCAACTGTTTTTTGGGGCAAAGACAAGTCGACGAAAGCTCAATTTTGTCCGTGCGAAGAGATTTTCGATTCCTCGCTTGTGACATCGTGTATGGTTTGTGCAGTTCATGAAAATAAAATACTTCTAGCCAAGCCACCGCGTGGCTGGGGTTTGCCAGGTGGCCGTATGGAATTAGGAGAAACACCAGAAGATTGTGCGCGGCGCGAGGTGTATGAGGAAACATCCGTTGAACTAAATTCTCTAAAATTGATTGGTGCTTGGCATATTGAAAAGCTATTTCATTCTAAATATAACGGTAGATACCCTGATAGGGCATATCAGCTGCTTTTTCTGGCTGACGTAAAACGAATAGATGATTTTGTAGCTTCGTACGAATCATCAGCTAGGGAGTTTGTGGAATTTGATAAAGTGCAAGACTATCACCATGATTTTGCTAATTTTGCTGAGATTATGACATATATTAAGGGCTGTGTCCTTTAGGTCTTTAGTTTGTCGTAGAGATGGCGGGCTGTTGGTCGCTAATCAGGTGGTTTTCGTGTTATAATTACCTCTATGAACACACAAGAAATCCGCCAGAAATATCTCGAATTTTGCCAAAGGAACGGCCATGCTATTATTGAGCGGGCGCCACTGATGCTACACAATGACCCGACGACGTTATTTACCGGCTCGGGCATGCAGCCGTTGCTGCCGTACTTGGTGGGCC
>UNSP01000007.1 GCA_900556355.1 Candidatus Saccharimonadota bacterium
ACGACGCCAACAAGCGTCCGCAGTCAAAGAAAAGTAACAATGCAGTTTTGAATAGCACAACTACTCGCAAGGGTGAGGTTTTTAGAGCTCAGCGACGAACGAGCGAGAACGTTAATCTCAGGGCTTCACAGCACTTGATTGATATTCCTGTAAATAAGTCGGTTTATAACGGATATGGCGGTGAGCAATTTAGTGCCAAAATGCAACCAAAACCTGTTCGCGGCGGTCAGCCGAAACTTCGGATTATTCCGATTGGCGGTGTGGGCGAAATGGGAATTGGTAAGAATATGAACGCCATCGAATATGATGATGAGATTATCATCGTAGATATGGGTTTCCTGTTTCCGGGCAGTGATTATCCCGGCATCAATTACATCACGCCAGATATTACTTGGCTGGAAGAGAATAAGCATAAAATTAAGGCACACGTATTTACGCACGGACACCTTGATCACATTGGTTCGTTCCGTCATTTTATTCATCGCATTCCAGCGCCAGTTTATGGCTCTAAGTTTACGATTGGCATGCTTGATCGAACGATGGACGATTCAGAAGTGGATTTCAAGCCGGATTATCGAGTGATGGATCCGCTGAGTCACGAAATTGTTCAAGTTTCTAAGCATTTTTCAATCGAGTTGGTGCGAGTTAACCACTCAATTCCTGATTCTACGGCGGTGATTATTCGAACTCCAATGGGTGTGATCGTCGATTCTGGTGACTGGCGATTTGAGGAAAGTCCAGTTGATGGTCAGAAGTTTGACCTTGAGCGACTGACTGAAGTTGCTTCAAAAGAAGGCATTTTGATGTTTATGAACGAGTCGACTAACTGTGAGTCGGCTGGTACGCATACGCACACAGAGTTTGATATTCAGTATTCCATCGGTCAGGTGATGGACAAGTTTAGTAATAGTCGAGTAATTTTGAGTTGTTTCTCATCGCAGGTGCATCGCTTGCAATTAATTTTGGAAGAGGCGCATAAGCACGGACGCAAGGTGGCGTTTGCTGGATTCTCGATGATTCAAAACCTGGAAGTGGCGTTGCGTTCGGGGACGATTAAGATTCCTAAAGACACCATCATGAAGATGGAAGATATTGTTAAATTACCAGATAGTCAAATTGCTGTAGTCTGTACTGGCTCGCAGGGTGAGTTTAATGCTGTCTTAAATCGCATGGCGACGGGCGCTCATAAATATATGAAGATTAAGGGCTCGGATGTTGTGGTATTTAGCTCAAATCCAATTCCTGGCAATGAGAAAAGTGTGGTGCGAACGGTTGACGGTCTGATGCGTGAGGGTTCTGATGTTATTCAGAATGGTAAAACCCACTTAACAGGTGTCGGTCCGCTGCACTTGTCGGGTCATGGATATTATGACGATCATGTCAAGTTGATTAACGCGCTTAACCCAACTTATTACATGCCAATTCACGGTGAATTTCATATGTTGGTGCATAATGCTAGATTGGCGGAAAAGGAATGTGGAATTCCTCGTAAGAATATTTTTGTGTGCGATGCTGGAGATATTATTGAAATTGATATTGAAAGGCAAGCAAAGAAGGCTGGGCGAATTCATGTTGGCGGTGTGATGTATGATGACACTGGCGCGATTGTCTCTGAGGTTGTGCTGAAAGACCGTATTCACATGTCGCAAGAGGGAATGTTTGTTGTGGTGCTGACTGTACAGCGTGGCACGGGACGACTATTGACTAGTCCAGACATTATTTCTCGCGGATTTATTTACTTGCGTGACTCTGAAGAATTGATGAATATGATTCGCCAATACTTGAAGCAAAAAGCGGCACGTAGTTTTTCTGGCAAATATGATTTGGATGTGATCAAAAAAGAAATTAAAGATGAGATTACGCATATATTGTACGATCAGACTCGCCGAACACCAATTGTTATTCCGGTGATTAACGAAGTTGGTGGATTGAAGTCTGTAAAGTCGGAAGCTACGTCAGCTCATTCTGCTACAAAATCGCCAACGCGCGGTAAGAGACCCGCCTCGGGCGAGTCAAAAATGACTCTTCCAACTGCGCCGCGTCGTCGTTTTCCTCAACGCCAAGTACCAGATACGGAAGCGAATGACACAAAAGCCAGAGAGCGACAGAATACGCGCCCGTACTAGGGTTCTAGATTGATTTTAATGGTGAATTATGCTATAATACTAAGCGTATTAAGTTGATTTTACATCTGTTAATAAGTGTAAAATCAGTGTATAATAAAAACGATTATGGCAAAAAAACGAAAGAGCACGAAAAAATCCGCACCAGCCAAGCCGCAACATAGTTTGCCGGCGGGTTTTTGGTCGCAAGTTGGCGCGGTGATGCTTATTCTTTTGTCGCTACTACTCGTCGTGTCGTGGTTTGGCGTCGGTGGTCCGGTTTTACAATGGATTGATATGGCAACCGTAAAAACTATTGGTTACACCGCGTACGCCTTGCCGATATTGCTGATTTATTTGGCGGTTGAGACTTTCCGAGCGGAAGAGAATCAATTGCCCGCAGTGGTGAAATTTGCGGCAATTCTGGAAATTGTGTGGTTTTCTGGATTGTTTGGGTTAATGAAGACGTCTTCGCATCCGAATTCTGGTGGATTTGTGGGCGACATATTAAACACGGCAACCTTGAAAATGGTAGATTCGGCAATTGCGGTGATTATTTATCTGGTTTTGGCGTTTATAACAGTTTTATTTATTACTCAAACGTCACCGTTTACGGTTTTCAGTAAACTTTGGGAGATGATTAAGAGCAATACCAAGGAGGACGATGATAATCGTTCTGTTATGAAGAAGGCATCAATTGCTCAGCCGGCAGAAGAAGAGAAAAAGACTGACCTGGGAGAAATTAAGCTAAATGCTGGTGTGCCAATAATTGATACAGCCAAAGAGAAAAAGAGTCTATTGAAGAAAGTAGATAAGCCGGAAAAGGTCAATGAAGAACAGGCTTTGGTGGCAACTCGTGATCCGAATTGGGAAGCGCCAAGCTTGGATCTATTAGAGAAGAACGAAAGCGGTGCTGATGCTGGAGATACGCGCCAGAACGCCCAAATAATTCACGATACGCTGGCTGAATTTAATATTGAGGCGGCGATGGGCGACATTAATGTTGGTCCAAAAGTCACGCAATACACCCTAAGACCACCAAGTGGGGTTAAATTGACGCGAATTACGGCGCTGGAAACTAACATTGCGCTTAATTTGGCGGCACAAAGTTTAAGGATTGAGGCGCCAATTCCTGGTCAGCGAGCGGTTGGTATTGAAGTGCCTAACCGCAAGGCTGCTGAAGTTCGCCTACGAAGTACGTTGTCGTCGAAACAGTGGGCTGCTGCTCGTGATCCTTTGAGTTTTGGAATTGGTAAAGATATATCTGGTCAAGTTGTTGTGGGCGAGCTGGGGAAGATGCCGCATTTGTTGATTGCTGGACAAACGGGTTCTGGTAAGTCTGTGATGATTAATACTTTGCTGTGTAGCTTGCTGTATCGCAATAGTCCGAGTGATATGAAGTTGATTCTGGTTGACCCGAAGCAAGTTGAAATGGCGCCGTATGCTGATATTCCGCACCTTCTTACGCCGGTGATCAATGAACCAGAGAAGACCATTTCAGCCTTGAAGTGGGCGGTGAATGAGATGGAGCGACGCTACAAATTATTGGCGGGGGAGAAAATCCGTAACATTAAGGAATACAACAAGAGGCTGCAGTCGCGCGCTAAGAAGATTGCGATTGCTGATGAAAATGGCAATGTTCAGGAGCATGAAGATGGATCGATGCCGTATATTGTGATTGTGGTGGATGAGATGTCTGATCTTATGATGATGGCTAAAAAGGATGTTGAGACATTAATTGTTCGATTGGCGCAGAAATCGCGAGCGGTTGGCATTCACTTGGTATTGGCAACTCAGCGTCCTAGCGTAAACGTGATTACTGGTTTGATTAAGGCGAACGTTCCAGCGCGAATTGCCTTTACGGTGGCTAGCCAGGTTGACAGTATAACAATTCTAGACCAATCTGGTGCTGAAAAGCTATTAGGTCAGGGTGACATGCTATTTTACGTAACAAGTATGAGCAAGCCAAAACGTATTCAGGGTGCCTGGGTGACAGATGATGAGGTGAATAAAATTGCCGATCATTTGCGTATGCAGATGGCTCCGCAGTACAACGACGAAGTGGTGGCTCAGCCAGTTCAATTGGATGGCAAGGGTGGCGTCGTGATGGACTTATCTGAAGGTGGCGACGATAAGTTTAAGGACGCGGTTCGTGTGGTGGTCGAACGACGCAAGGCCTCAACAAGTATGCTGCAAACGCGCCTGGGAATTGGTTATCAGCGAGCAGCGCGAATTATTGAAGAGATGGAAGAGCGGGGAATCATTGGTCCGCAGAATGGTTCAAAGCCGCGCGAAGTTTTGATTTCTAGTCCAGAAGAGCTTGATGAATTGCTGGCGGAATAGCAATTGCTACGATTTATCAGTAGTGAGATTGGCAATATAAGTCATTTAGTGATATAATAGCAATTGAATATTAACCTAAGCTTACGTGAGACAGCGTAAGCATCCGTAAATGGATTCCAGAGGAGGAAACATGAACGAATACGAACTAACTGTTCTTATTCACCCGGATTTAGAGGCTAATCTAGATTCAGCGTTGGATAAGGTACGTGGTTTAATCACTACTAACGGTGGTGAAATTACCAAAGAAGAAAACTGGGGCAAGAAAAAATTGGCCTACACAATCAAGCGTGAAGATTTTGCAGTTTACGTTTGCTTTGAGGTTAAATTGCCAGCACCAGCTTTGTTGAAGATTTCAAACACACTTAATATTACCGACGAAGTTTTGCGTTACCTATTGGTAAAAACTGATGAAAAAACTCGTCAAGCATTAAGCGAGCAAAAAGCACGCAACGAAGAATCTGATTCAAGCGAATCAAGTAAATAAGCCTAACTGCCGTAAGGTAAAAGAGGGGATAGAATATGGCACGAAGTATCAATCAAGTGATTTTGTTAGGTAGATTGACACGCGATCCAGAACAGCGGACAACTGCTTCTGGCAAGAATGTAGTTAGTTTCAGCATTGCTGTTGATCGACAATCTCAAGACGATCAGGCTGACTTTTTTAATATCACAGCCTGGGATAAACTTGGTGATTTGGTAATGCAATATCTAAGCAAAGGTCGTCGGGTTTTGATCCAAGGACGACTACGACAGGATAGCTGGGAAGATAAGGATACCGGTAAAAGACAGAGTCGAATTGAAGTTACTGCTTCGGATGTAACGTTCTTAGACGGTCCAAGCGGCGACAATTCAGGCTCTGCAGCACCAAAGACTACTAAAAAAGAGGAAGTCGTAACGGAAATTGACGATAAGCCAATTGACCTAAGCGAAATTCCATTCTAATAAGGAGATTAAAATGGCACAATTGAAGAAAAATCCACCGATTATTTTTGACTATAAAGATGTAAAAACTTTGCAACGTTACATCAATGTTTACGGTCAAATCGAGCCAATCAGCAAGACTGGTTTGAGCGAAAAGCAACAGCGAAGCTTGGCAGTAGCAATTAAGCGTGCTCGCCACTTGGCTTTGTTGCCATTTGTCAGCAGCAACTAGGAACGTTTAAAACGCAATATCTCGTTGCTATTACATATTCGGCAGCGAGATATTTTATTGGAAAGGAGAAAATATGTATCAGCCAACTGATTTGAAAAAAGGCGTAGTTTGTCAAATTGACGGTAAGCCATATCGCGTCGTAGAATATGGCCAAAAAGTTATGGGTCGTGGCGGTTCGATTGTTAACGTGAAATTGAAAAACCTAATTGACGGAAGTGTTATTCCAAAGACTTTCAAGGGGCAAGAGCGAATCGAAGCTGCGGAAGTAAATAATAAAACTGCGCAATATTTGTATAACGACGGCGACAAGTTCTATTTCATGGACCCGACTAGCTTTGAGCAATTTGAGCTGGCTGCGGAAATCGTGGACGATGCCAGTAAATACCTGAAAGAAGGCGATGAATTAAGCCTTCAATTCTTCGACGGTCGAGTGATCAACGTTGAACTACCAAAGAATAAATACCTGGAAGTTACTTACACGGAAGATGTAGTTAAGGGCGATACGACTTCATCTGTGCTAAAAGACGCTACTTTGGAGACGGGGCTAGTTGTCAAAGTTCCAGCGTTTATCAAGCAGGGCGATATTATTAGCGTTGACACATCCACTGGTGAATATCGCGAGCGAAAGAAATAGCCATATTTAATGAAACAGCGATTAGATAAAGCTCTGGTCGAGCGTGGTTTGGCGACAACAAGGTCTCAGGCGGATAATTTTATTCGCCTGGGCTATGTTTTTTTGAATAAGAAAATTGTCCAAAAATCAGGAACTATGGTATCTGATTTGGACGAGATAAAGCTCGAGAAGAAAGAAACTTATGTTTCGCGAGCTGGCTTAAAACTGGCAAGCGTGGCAGAGTATTTTCATCTTAATTTTCAGGATAAAACGGTTCTGGACATTGGCTCGAGCACGGGTGGATTTACTGACTATTCGCTGCGTCATGGCGCCAAAAAGGTATTTGCTGTTGATGTTGGAACGGATCAGCTCCATCCAAGTTTGAGGCCGAATCCAAAAATTGCTCTCCACGAAAAGACCGATATTCGTGATTTTTATGCAGATGAAGCAGTTGATATTATCGTGGGCGATGTGTCGTTTATATCTCTGAGGGAAATTTTGCCGCACGTGGCAGAAAATTTGATGAATAGCGGTACTGTTTTAATCGCTATGGTGAAGCCTCAATTTGAGGCGGGGCGGCATCAGGTTAATAAGGGAATTATTAAAAACGATAAAGTTCGCCGACAGATTTTGTCCGACTTTGAAGATTGGGCGAAAAAGTATTTTGTTATCTTAGATAAAAAAGATAGTGAAGTGGCTGGCAGTAAGGGTAATCTTGAGCGATTTTATAAATTGAAATTAGCTAAACGTTAAACCTAAACTCAACAACGTCATTCGGTTGCATAACGTAAGTTTTTCCTTCGGTGCGAATTTTACCGTTTTCACGGGCCTTAACTTCCGATCCTGCGGTGACTAAATCGTTAAAATCGACAATTTGTGCGGCAATAAATCCGCGTTCAAAATCCGAGTGAATAACGCCCGCGGCTTGCGGTGCAGTCCAGCCTTTGTGAATTGTCCAAGCGCGAACTTCTTTTTCGCCCGCAGTTAAGTAGCTTTGTAGTCCGAGCGTATCGTAGGCCGCGTGAATAAGTTTGGCGAGTCCAGTTTCCTTGACGCCGTAGCTTTCTAATAACTCTTTGGCGTCATTTTCAGATAAGCCCTTCAATTCTTCTTCCAGTTTTGCGCAGACAAAGACGGTTTTTGCGGGACTTACGAGTTCGGTCAATTGACTCTGTAGATCGGAATTGTTCAATCCTCCCTCGTCAACATTAAATGCGTAAATGACGGGTTTGGCGGTAAGAAGGTGTAGGTCGGAAATTGCCTCAAAATCCACATCTGACAGGGCGGAAATTGGTACGCCTTTTTGTAAATTGTCGATTAAAGACTGCAGATATTCAACTTTTTGACGAGCTTTTGGGTTTGCTTTAGCTTCTTTTTGAAGTTGAGGCAGGCGTTTTTCAAGAGTTTGTAAATCAGCCAGAATAAGCTCGGTATTTATAACCTCAATGTCTTTCTTAGGGTCAATCGGTGCTTCATCATGGCGTAGAATCTTTGAATTCTCAAATGCACGAACAACGTGGACAATCGCGTCACACTCTCTGATATTGTGTAGAAACTTATTGCCTAGACCTTCGCCCTTAGACGCGCCAGCAACTAGCCCAGCAATATCAACGAAAGTGACGGTGGCTGGAATAATTTTTTGTGCGTGATAAAGATCGGCTAAAATCTGTAGGCGATTATCTGGCACGGGAACAATTCCTGTGTTCGGCTCAATTGTCGCAAACGGATAATTAGCCGCCAAAATGTCGTTATTTGTTAAAGCGTTAAAAAGTGTCGATTTGCCGACGTTTGGTAAACCAACGATTCCAATAGATAAACTCATATAATTTATTATATCATCTGCGGAATTTTTGATATAATTATAAGCATGAGAAGAAAATACTCATTGCCTAAGGTGGGCATGCTGGCAATAGTAGTGGCTTTAGTTATTTCAGTAACGGCTTTTTTTATCTATACATATGCGGCGCCAAGCTCGCCAAATTGGACGATAACTGGTAAATCCTGGGTTACTAAGCAATTTAATCCATCGGATACCACTAATTATGGATCTAACTGGACTGTTGCTCCGGGGAGATTAAAGAATGTGAAGCCCGGAGATACGGTTGATTGGTGGCATAGTCTTTTTGTTAGCGGAGGAGCCACTGACAATGTCGTGACTGGCGTACAGCAAGATGTGTTCGATTTAACCTCAAATCAGCCGATGGATAATGATGTCAGTCTGAACGACAGGGGCGCTTGGCATAATGAAGATCCTCGATGGTTTAACGTTATGACGGATTGGAAGGATTATGCTTGGAGACGAATGAACAATCCAGCGGATTATAGCACTACCTCTATGGAAGCGTTGAACGGTAAATCTCGGCTTGAGGATCTTCATGGCGAGCTTGGAAAGAATAAATTCATGTACACGCGAGTCATTAAAAGAGAGGATATGGGTAAGCGTATCTGTCAGCGAATCTATTGGAGCAAGCGGAATTCTTTGCCGGTTTCGGGATGGGGCTATTCGCAGTATGCATGCGTAGAGGTTCCATATGATTATGACGTGGAGCCTTCGGTCAGTGTTAACTCGGATTACATTGACGCAGAAAATGTCACGAAAATTGAGGGAATAAATGCTGGGTTGAATAATAAGGGCACGTCAAAAACTCAAAATTCTTCGTATGCACTTGCTCGATTTGTTGTCAGAGGGGCTGAAGTATCGGGGCTTACGGGCAAGAGCGATGTGGTTTCGTTGCCTGGAGGTACTGCTGATAATGATTGGCCGTGTGCAATCGTGCGACTGATTAAAGGACAATATAAAGATAGCTTGAATATTGATAGTGGCGCGTGTGGAAAAAGTGTTCAAAACACCGGCAGTCAATTAAACACCGGTCAGACTCCAGTGGCTACAAATCAGATAGATAATCTGGATAGAGTTAAGCTAAGCGCTAACGACAGCCTATGTTATGTGGTTATGGTCAGTAATTACAACGGTTCGGCGCCTTCGACGGATTTTAAATACGCGGTTAAGTGTATCAGATCCTCAAAAAGACCAAAGGTTCAAGTTTGGGGCGGTGATATTAAGACAGATAAAGAAGTTATTACTAGCAGGACATCAAACAACGTGAATGTTCCTGATGAGAATCTTAGCCGTATTGAGTTAGATAAGACCTCTATACGAGCAAAGGGGCTGTGGGGTACAGGTTTAGACAAAGATGGTAATAAAATTGGAGGCGATGTTCACTTTAGCCCTGGCGAATACGGCTTTAAGGGGGGCAACGACGCTGATCCGCACTGGTCTATAGTATGTGCTGAGGATCAGTATGGCGGCAATGGAAACCAGAGGGCATATAAGAAGTCTACTGGACAGCCAGATTATCTTCCGAGCTGCCATGGTGACGCAACCAACCTAAAAGACGACTATCAAGCCAGAACGGTCGTAACGACACAGTGGCGCAATCCTAG
>UNSP01000008.1 GCA_900556355.1 Candidatus Saccharimonadota bacterium
GATTGATGAACCGTTACGCCTTTTTTGTGATAATTCCTATAACAATTCCTTACGGGTTGCGCCATGCTTGCTATAATCTCTTCCTCTGGTTGCTGGAGATTGATAATATGCGTATGTTCTGGCTGCAAATGGACGTAAGTGGCTTTCTTCCAATTCTCATCAGATAACATCTTAGAAAAGGTGGGTTTAATTGGTCCGACTCTAAGGAAAGTAACGCCAAGTTTTTTGCCGAGCTCTGCTAAGTCTTTTAGTGCCAATCGTAATGCTTCTTCGTTAATAGCGGTTGGACCAAAGGGGCAATATAAGCGGGAATTGCCTGTGCCGCGCTCTAATATTGCGAAATATTCCCATCCTTCACCTCTGTTGTGAAAGACTTTTCGACCGAGCGATTGTTGAAATTTTCCCCAGGCTGATGATTGTAGAAAATGTTGATTCATGTTGTAATCCTCACAACGTTATATTGCTGTCATTGATAAACTTGGCTGAACTTCCAGATCGTATGGATCTGTAGGTTCGTCAATTTGAGATCTGAAATAACCGAGAGTAGCAATCATCGCGGCGTTATCTGTACAGAGTTGAATAGGGGCGTATTCGATGTCAATTGGCAGGGCTTCGCGTAATTGACGGCGCAACTCTTGGTTAGCCGCGACTCCGCCAGCGATTACAACGGAGGCTGGCTGGAAATTGTCAAACGCCTTTTTGGTTTTATTTACGAGGGTTTTTATGGCCGTGTACTGGAAACTTGCTGCCATATTACGTCGTAATTCGTCATCTACGAGCGCTGGAAGCTCATGAGAGGGAAAAGTGAAGTCTTTACCGACTTCGTGCTGAACGGCTCTCAAAACGGCTGTCTTAAGCCCAGAGAAGGAGAAATCGTATTCGCCGGATAATTTGGCGATAGGCAAGTGGAATGCGTGTGGATCGCCAAGTTCAGCGGCTTTGGCGATAGCTGGGCCGCCAGGATATGGCAAACCGATGATTTTAGCAACTTTATCGAATGCTTCACCAACTGCGTCGTCTTGAGTTTGTCCAATAAGCTGATAATCACCGTGATTTTTAAATAGGACAAGTTGTGAATGTCCGCCCGAAACGATTAACGAAAGCATAGGGAATGACGGCTGCTGTTTCGGCAATGTTAGAGATAAATTGTCAGATTGCTTATTGATAAAATTGGCGTACACGTGAGCTTCTACGTGATGAATCTTAAAGAGCGGCTTATTATGGATAATAGCGAGAGTTCTAGCGGCGAGAGTGCCGATTAATAGCGAGCCAATAAGCCCCGGCGCGTAAGTAACGGCGATGGCGTCAATATCATCCCAAGTGCAATTTGCGTCAGACAAAGCTTTTTTAATGACGAGATTTACAACTTCCAAGTGGCTGCGAGCGGCAATTTCTGGAATAACTCCGCCGTATTCTGCGTGAATATCAATTTGAGAATTGACGACATTTGAAAGCAAGCGTTCGCCATCTTCAACTATTGACGCCGCTGTTTCGTCGCAACTGGATTCAATTCCCAAAATCCTCATTTGCTTTTATTATAGCAAATATAAGTGGTAAAATGGGTATTATGAAAAACGAGTTGGTAAAAATTGCTAGAAAAACGCTACCTCAAGGAGCTTTGGAAAAAACCGAAAACGCCTATAGAGTTGCGCGCACGAAGATGATTAGCCTAAGATATGGCAATCCAGCTCGTGGCTTGAGAATTATTGCAGTAACAGGGACGAACGGGAAAACTACGACCGCTTGTTACATCAATGAGATTTTGAAAGAGGCTGGCTTTAAGACTGCATTATTTACGACGGCGGTGATTGAAATTGCTGGCAAGGAAAAGATAAATGATTTGAATGCGACAGTTCCGACTGTGGCAAGGTTATTCAGCTTTTTCCAGACGGCTCAGCGTGAAGGCGTGGAATATGTGATTTTAGAGGCGACAAGTCACGCTTTATCGCAACACAAGTTTGACGGCGTGCCAATTGAGGCGGCGGGGATGACTAATTTGACTCAAGACCATTTGGATTATCATAAAACGATGGAAGCTTACGCGGCGGCCAAGGCTAAGTTGTTTGAGAAAAAGCCGAAATATATCGTGCTGAATCGTGATGACGAGTGGTTTGAATATTTTGACAAGTTTACAGCTTCTGGCGAGAAAATGACTTACGGGACGAATCCGGAAGCTGAAGCTCACTTAACGCATGTTAAGTTATATAAAAAGGGAACAGAGGCGAGTCTGCTGATTGATCATCAAACTCATTTGGAGTTGGCGACTAATTTGCCTGGCGAATTTAACGTGATGAATATGTCGGCTGCGGTGTCGTTGGCATATTTGTTGGGGATAAAGTTGGAAGATATCCAAGAGGGCGTGGCGAATTTGGAAGCGATTCCTGGAAGATTTGAGCGAGTAGAAAATAAGCTTGGAATTGATATTATTGTGGATTATGCGCACACGCCAGACGCGCTGGAAAAATTGCTAAAAACCACTCATAAAATTACCAAGGGACGATTAACTTTGGTGTTTGGTGCGTGCGGCGATAGAGATAAGACAAAGCGTCCGATTATGGGCGAGCTGGCGGCTAATTTGGCAGATAGGATTTTCCTAACTGACGAGGAAAGCTATAACGAAAATCCAGATGAAATTCGGGCAATGATCCGTCAGGGAATTGAGCGAACGAAAAAAGCTCATAAAATGACGGAAATTGCTGATCGAAAACAGGCGATTTATCAAGCTCTGAGGTCGGCTGTTCGTGGCGATACGGTTCTGATTACGGGTATGGGTCATGAGCAATACCGAATTGTGAATGGCAAGCGAATTCCGTGGAATGACAAGAAGGTCGTTCAGGAAATTATTTCTGAGATTGAGAAAAAGAGTCGTAAAATTTCGCTTTAATCTGTTTCCAGCTTTGTGATTGGCGAACTAATTTTTCTGCATCGCTTGGGTCAAGCAATAATTCTTTCACGGCGTCTTCAAGGTAAATGCCGCCCTGCGAGCCTTTGAATAGAATCGTCGTATCTTTAATGTCGCTATTTTTCAGGAATTCTCCAGCTTCGAGCGCCGTGTCAAAAGAAATTACTTTACAGCCATTTTTTTCAGCGATTGGTGCGAGGTATTTTTTTGACATTTTGCCAACAGTAATAAGCAACTCTAACTGGCCAGGGTCACAGATTTCACCGATTTTTTTATGCTCTAGTTCAGATGTTTCGCCCAGTTCATTCATGTCGCCCAATACGGCAATCTTGTGATTAGCAGAGATGGAATAGAGCGTTTTTAGCGAATTTTCCATGGCAATAGGGCTGGCGTTGTAAGTGTCGTCCAGTAATGTGCAGCCGCGTATGCCACGTAAAATATTCATTCTTCCTGAAACTGGTCTGATTTTTGTTAAAGCCGCCGCAACTTCTTCAATATTCATTCCGCAAGCTAATCCCGCCGCCGCCGCACCAGTGATTGAGCGAATATTATGCTTACCCAATACAGAAATATTGATGTCCTGAGAAATTCCCCCGGAGTGTTTTAGATTGACAATACAACCAGCATCTGTAGTCTTTTTAATCTCCAGGAAAACGTCGGCAGATTCATCGCCGTAACTTACACGATTCCCAACTATGAGATTATGATATTTTTCATCGATATCGTGAAGGTTGAAGATGGTTTTTTTAGCGACTTGACTAATGGACAATTCCTCATGAGCTACCGTATCCATATTTTTGAAAAACTCCATATGTTCAGGTGCAACAGAGGTAATTATGGCAATGTCGGGCTGGATATAGCGCATAAAAGTAGCCATTTCACCAGGGCAATCAATACCGCATTCTTGAATAATTATATCTGGCGATTCGGGGTTTTTTATGCTGGCGCGTGCTGCGGAGAAGGCTTTTAGCCAGGCTAGGGGAGATTTGGCGTTTTTTGGCCCGTCTACGCCTAAGATTTCCAGCGGTGCACTTAAGGTTGTGTTCAAATTGCCACGACTATGGCGCACGGTGAATTTTTCTGATAGAACAGTGGCAGTTGCTGATTTTACACTAGTTTTACCAACGCTGCCGACTACGGTAATTAGTTTGGTGTCAGGATGAGATTTAAGATATTTTTTTACATAAGAACCGAGAATTGTTTCTAAGAGATGTTTGAATAATTGCATGGAGTTATTATAACAGATTGAGAGATAATAGAATGAGGCGTGCGATTGCCTTTTTAATGATTTTATGGTATTATAGCAACTATTGTATGGAGATTGCTAGAGGATCAGGAGTAGCTGAGATTGCTTGGGGGATTGTTGAATCTTCCGAATATCAAGAAAGACTGCGTAAAATTGTATTAGGAATAGGGCGAGCCGCAACCAAAGAGTTTAATCCGGAAAGCTCATATCGATTAGTGGATAGATATGTCGCGTCGGGCGTGGCGGATGACGCTTTAAGAGAGAGAATAGACACGCGTAAAACACCTGAAGATGGGGTACTGGAATTAATACGAGTTATGCCTTATTGGATTCGAGCTGAGGAAAAACTTGAATCTTATAGGAATGGGGTGTTTTATGAGCGCAACAACAAGATAAGAGAAAAAGAGACAGTTGTAGCTTTTAATAAGGTTGTACGAGACATAATTAGCGAAGGGCGATATAATCGCAAATCAGAGCTTATATCGGACGTTCAGGGCGCTATGGATTGTCTTGGCTATGGCGATGAGGAAATTGAAAATGCATATAAATTCTTAGCTCACGTGATCAATGGTATGCGTCATGAAATCGCCGCTGAAATAGCTTTAAGGAAAACTAAGGGAGTGCGGACTGTTTATGCGACTGGCATTGACGGTGATCTCTCTGGAAGAGATCTTATAGTTGAGTATAAGGATAAATATGGTGGTGAACATATAATTGGTCTTGATATAAAATCAACGCCAGACTCTGCGCGGAATGCCAATAATAGTGACCGTGATGAGGGATATCACGCTAGTTGGTCTGGTTTCGATCATAGACGGGGTGACTTTGGTTCTTATGAAGATAATTTAATGCCGAGCAATAAAGCTGTTAAAAAAGCGCGTTCATTTTATGAGACAGAACTTGAAGAAATAGTTAGGAAATAAATTCATCAAAATAAAATAAGACAGCCCGCTTGCCCTAACATAAGGGGGCGCTGCTGCCTTATAGTCATACTACCACGACTGTTGTAAAAAATCTAGAAGGTCGAGACGTAGGAGATAATTAGCACTCACACTTGACGAGTGCTAAATTGGTGCGTTACAATAGATACGTTGTTAACGAAATGGAGGATAACGTGAGTACACCTATTAAGCCTCTTGGCGACCGTGTTGTAGCGGTGCGTGAAGAAGCAAAGACTCAGACAGCGAGCGGAATTTACTTGCCTGATAACGCTAAAGAAAAGCCAGTAGTTGCAGAAGTTAAAGCAGTTGGCGGCGATGTGAAGAACGTCAAAGTCGGTGATCGGATTGTCTATAAGGAATATTCGACTACGGATTTGAAAATTGACGGCACAGAATATTTGGTTGTTCGCGAAGAAGATATTTTAGCAACGGTTGTTGGATAAAAAGGGGAGTTTAATTATGGCAAAAAAAGTTTTTTATGATGACGATGCGCGAAATCGCGTGCTTGGCGGTGCTAAATCGCTATACGACGCAGTTAAGGTAACTTACGGTCCGAAGGGTCGCAATGTTGTGATTGCGAAAGGTTTTGGCGGTCCAACGGTTACTCATGACGGCGTAACTGTGGCTGAAGGAATTGAATTGCCAGAAAACGATGACGAAACGCTGGGCTATAAAGTCGGTGCTGATTTAATCAAGCAGGCCGCTAAGAACTTGAACAAGCAAGCAGGCGACGGCACAACGACTGTAACGGTGTTGACATATTCGATTTTGAAAGAGGCAAATCGATTGATTGCGGCTGGACATAATCCGATGGAGCTTAGGAAAGGCATCGAGCAAGCTGGCGCGGAAATTGTTAAAGAGTTGAACAAATTAGCTGAGCCGATTGAAGGCAAGTCTGATCGCGTGGCTGAAGTCGCTACGATTTCGGCGGGTGATGCAGAAATTGGTAAATTGATTGCTGGCGTGATTGAGAAAGTCGGTAAAGACGGCGTGGTTACTGTTGAGGCTGGTCAAGGTTTGGAGCTGGAAGCTGAAGTTGTTGAAGGTTTTAGCTTGGATAAGGGTTGGGTGAGTCCGTTCTTTGTTACTGACGCAGGTCGTCAGGAGGCTGTGTACGAAAAGCCAGCAATTTTGATTACCGATAAGAAGATTTCTAGCGTGCAGGAATTCTTACCAATGTTGGAAAAATTGGCACAAAGCGGTAAAAAGGACGTTGTTCTGATTGCTGATGAAGTTGAAGGCGAGGCATTGAGTATTTTGGTCTTGAACAAATTGAAGGGCGTATTTAATACCGTAGCAGTTAAGGCGCCAAGTTTCGGTGATCGTCGTAAAGATGTACTTCGTGATATTGCCGTGCTGACTGGCGCGACTGTGATTTCTGAAGATCATGGATTGACATTCGAAAACGCTGGCTTGGAAGTTTTGGGCTCGGCGCGCAAGGTGATTGTTGGTAAAGACGAAACGACAATTATCGAAGGCGCAGGCAAACCTTCAGGTGTGAAGGAGCGAATTGCTGAGATTAAATCGCTTTCAGAAAATGCTTCTAGTGAGTATGAGAAAGAGCAATTCGACAAGCGTGCCGCAGCGCTATCTGGTAAAGTTGCGGTTATTAAAGTTGGTGGCGCGACTGAGACGGAAATTGACGAGAAGAAATTCCGCGTTGATGACGCCGTGGCGGCTACTAAGGCGGCTTTGGCTGAGGGAATTGTCGCTGGTGGCGGCGTAACTTTGGTCAATTTGGCTGGCAATCTAAAAGTTAGCGGCGCGGATAGTTTGTCGGTCGGTCGACAAATCCTAAAAGACGCTTTGAAGCAACCATTCTTGCAGATTATGAAAAATGCTGGGTTGAATGCCGACGCACTGCTTGCTCAAGTTGAATCTGGCAAGCCTGGATTCGGCGTTAACGTTATGAAACCAGAAGATGGTCTAATTGACGTGAAGAAGGCTGGTGTGATTGATCCAGCTCGCGTGACTAAAGAAGCTGTTCAAAATGCAGTGTCAATTGCGTCAACTGCGGCAACTATGGGTGCTTTGGTGGTTGATATTCCAGAGGCTGAAGTTGCAGCTGCTCCTGGCGGTATACCGGGAATGGGTATGATGTAAATCTGCTCCGAGCAATAAAAATCCCGCCGAAAATGGCGGGTTTTTATTTTGGAGAAATGACTTAACGAGGATTTGAGAAATAGTCGATTTCTTTAATGATATCCAGTAGAGCCTGAGCGCGGCGAGCTTCGTCAACAATAGCTATGGCAGCGTCGTGTGCTGGTGCAATCAGAGTTTTATCGTCCGTAGAACGAAGAAGTAATAGGTAAGTGTCAAACTTTTCCTCTGGAGAAACATCTAGCTTGTCGACTAATGGACGCAACTCGTTCAAGGCAGTTTGCTTAATCGTATCAAGCGCAGGATCTGCGGCTGTAGCTGGTGCGCTGACTGTTGGAGTCGGCATAACTGGCTCTGGGGCGGCGGGCTTCGCTATATCATCAATAGCAGGCTCATTGTTCTGGTCTGTAGCGACAGGATCCGGTGAGATGGTTGCAGGATTAATTACAGGTGAAGCTGTAGCATTTGTCTCTTCGAACTGTAAATTATTGTCTGTATTTTGTGATACGCCAGCTAATACCTTAGCCAGTTCTTGGTCGTCACTGAATGATTGATTAGCTTGAGAATCCATTATAACCCACCTTATATATTAAATTGTTTAAGCTTATATATGTTACACTATAACATGAGTTAATCAAGGAGCGCAAGATGTTAGATGATATGAATGTGATAAAACAATATGATCCAGGCGACGTTTTAAGCGGCGTTTTGAATATTCCAGAACAAGCTCGATATGGAGTGCCGATTCACGAAGGTGCGAATCAGTGTCGAGATTTTAAGAATATTGTGATCGCGGGAATGGGCGGTTCGGCTTTAGCGGCTGATATGGTTCGAGTTTTGACCGCGGGCTGGTTGCATATTCCACTTGAAGTGGTGAAGGGCTATGATTTGCCGGGATTTGTGGGCGAGGAAACGTTGGTTATCGCGGTTAGTCATTCGGGCAATACCGAGGAAACTCTGAGTTGTTATCAGCAAGCATTGGAGAAGAAGGCGTGTTTGGCAGCTATGTCGACTGGCGGAGCGTTGATTGAGCGAGCGAAAAATGACAATGTAACTTACGCCCAAGTTCCAGCTGGCGCGCAGCCACGAATGTCGACAGTTTATCATCTGCGAGGATTGTTGAAATTATTACAACATTTTTGGGTGATTGATAATGATTTGTATGACCAGGTGAAAAATAGTGCTGATTGGTTGGCGGGCGAAATATCTAATTGGACGGCCAAAACGCCAGAGGTTGATAATTTGGCGAAGCAGATTGCGAAATTAACAATTGGCAAGACGTTGGTTGTTTTTGGTGGTGAATTGACTTGGCCGCTGGCGTATAAGTGGAAAATTAGCTGGAATGAATCGGCGAAGAATTTGGCATTTTCTAATCAATATCCAGAATTTAATCACAATGAATTTATTGGATGGTCGTCGCATCCAGTGGAAAAGCCGTTTACGATTTTTGATATTCGTAGCAATTTGGAGCGGGACAGAATCCGCGAGCGAATGGAGCTGAGCGATCGTTTATTGAGTGGCAAGCGACCAAAGGCGCACGTACTGGAACTTCGAGGAAAGACGCTTATGGAGCAGTTATTGTGGGGCTTGGTGCTGGCTGACGCGGCTAGGATTTA
>UNSP01000009.1 GCA_900556355.1 Candidatus Saccharimonadota bacterium
TGTCGATGGAGAAATTCGATCCGAAGACCCTCGCCTGCCGCATATTCGCGAAAAAATCACCAGCCAAATTCATAAAACTGCTTTGGGTGCGGAAAGTTTGGTGCCATTTGAGTTTTACGAGGATATCAATGATTGGATTAAAGAAAATCAGCGAACAGAAAACTTACCAATTATCGCGCTGGAGCAATCAAAAGACAGCGTGATGCTATCAGAATTTCAACCGCCTGAAAAATTTGCGCTGCTACTTGGAGAAGAAGTCCACGGAATCACGCCGGAACTTTTGGACAACTGCGATTTCACCGTAGAAATCCCGATGTTTGGTCAAAAAGAATCATTCAACGTGTCGGTCGCAACAGGAATTGCGCTGTTCGGACTGATTTTTCCGAGAATGAAATAATCTCAACAACGAATAAATAAATCCCTCAAGTCTGATTATTGACTTTATTAAACATATGTGTTATATTTGTATGAGCTTTCTCTGGAATCCCCCGGAGAAAGTAGTCCCCTACATGAAAGGTTAGAGGAAATGTTTGACGTTTTCTTTATTCTCACGATATCCACCTCCATGTACGTTGCATGGTATGGGTATAATGCCCCTTTGGGGGTTAGCCGAAAGGTGCATGTGCTAGCCATCGCTTCAGCGACATGGCTGACTGCGTTCTTCGCATACTATATGGCAGCGGAAGCACCACTACGCCCACAGTACCACACGGTGCTGATACTCATGTGGTACTGTGCGGTAGCCTTGACCTACGCTACCCTTTACGAGAGGGGTCGTAGCGAAGTGAGGAATGAACTGCGGGACAATAAGTCCCGCTGACAAATAGTTAGCCCGCCAGAGCAATCAGCTCCGGCCGAGGCCTCTGTCAGCGGGCTAACTATCACTTTAGAACTACACACTCTTCACCCAGAGTGTTTTTTAATTGGCTTAATAGGTTATCATTAGCATCCACCTTAAACGGCAGACGCATGGCTGATTTCTCTTTCTCGCCCAACACCAAAACCACGTCAGTCGTGCCAGCATTCTCACCGCAAACAGACTTCATTTTCACCAACCGCGAATGGTCATTCGGGTCTTTAATATACACAAATAACTTTGAAGCGGGAATTTCTGGCGCAACATTAACAGGCGCTGAATGAGTTTTTGGCTGCGGTTTGGTGGCGTCATTCTTTACGACAGACTTCGGAGAAGTCCCATTTTTCTGATTACGATAAGCTTCACGGCGCTCTTTTTTTACAGCAGAGCTAATTTTTGGCGCATCCATTTTACGGCCAGTCGACTCATAGCCATTGATATCGTTATCCGTAATCACAATAATATCATCGGCAATTAGCTTACTTTCATTACCCAGATTTCCGTCACGATCTCGAGCTGAATTTTTACCAGAAACTCGAATCACTGCGTCCTGAACTAGCTTGGCACCAACTTTCTCGTACAGATTTGGGAAGACTATTATTTCACCCTCGCCGAATTTGTCCTCAATTCCCACGAACGCCATTTTCGAACCGCTTTTTGTGACAATTGTGCGAACGGTGCTAATAATTCCCCCGACCGTCATCATCCGACTATCGTACTCAGGAACTAATTGCGTCAATGGTTGAGTTTGCTCGCTCAAATACGTTTCATATCTATCAAGTGGATGCGCCGAGATATACAACCCCAACAATTCTCGCTCCCACATCAAGCGCTCTTTATCGTCGTGTTTCACAGGAGCCTTCTGGAGATGAAGAGTCGATTGGACGCTCGCCGCATCATCGCCGCCCAGCATTCCAAACAAATTTGTCTGCCCGCTGGCGGCTTCTTTTTGGAGCTTGGACGCAAATGACGTAATGGAATCCAGATTGAACAGCAAATCAGATCGATCGCCCATATCATCAAACGCACCAGACTTAATAAGCGACTCCCAGGCTTTTCTATTGAACTTGCTGGTTGAAACGCGCCTAGCAAAATCCTCAACCGACAAGAACACACCCTCCTCGCGCGCCCGCAGAACTTCCTCGACCGCACCAACACCAACACCCTTCACCGCCGACATTCCGAAACGAATTTTATTCTCATCCGGCACCACAGCAAACTCAACGAACGACTCGTTTACATCAGGGCTCAGCACGCTAATTCCCATATGCTTACATTCAGTAATTTCAATTGCCAGACGATCGGTATCATCATGGTCGCTAGTCATAAGCGCCGCCATAAACGCGTCCGGATAATGCGCCTTCAAATAAGCCGTCCAATAGGCGATCAAGCCATAACAAGCGGCGTGCGACTTATTAAAACAATAGTTAGCGAACTCTTCCAGCTGAGTCCAGAACGTTTCCGCAATTTCCTTAGTTGCGCCACCAACTTTAACCGCACCCTCGACGAATTCAGGCTTAACTTTCTTCATTAAGTCGATCTTTTTCTTACCAACAGCCTTACGCAATGTGTCAGCCTGACCACCAGTAAATCCGCACCATTCCTTAGAAATCTGCATAAACTGTTCCTGATAGACCAAAATTCCGTAAGTATTTTTCAGCGAGTTTTTCATTCCAGAATGCAAATAAGTTATCTCTTCCTCGCCGTGTTTGCGCCTAATAAAGCTGTCAATAAACTGCATTGGGCCCGGACGATAAAGAGCCACCATAGCAATAATATCTTCAAACGTAGTCGGCTTTAGTCCGCGCAAATATCGCTTCATTCCCGCCGATTCCAACTGGAATACGCCAGTCGTGTCACCGCGCTGAAACAGCTCATAGGTCTTTTTATCATCAAGAGGCAGCTCCGAAAGATTAATTTCTTTCTTGTAAGCTTTTCGGATAATCCTCATGGCGTTATTGATAATCGTAAGGTTCGAAAGCCCTAAAAAGTCCATCTTAAGAAGCCCAAGCTCCTCAACCTCGCCCATCGGGAACTGAGTTGCCACCACGCCCTTTTGCGCCATTTCAAGTGGGATATAATTGACCAGCGTATCTGGCGCGATCACCACACCACAAGCATGAACGCCGTGGCTACGAATCGTCCCTTCCAGCTGAATCGCATAATCCAAAACTTCTTTGGCGGTCGGATTATTTTCATATTCATTCCGAAGATCTGCGTCTTCTTTAATACTCACGGACAACGGAATATGCCGCCCCTGGTTTGGCGGCGGGACTAACTTCGCCAAGCGGTCGCTCTCAGCGTACGGAACTTCCAAAACCCTGGCAACATCACGCACTGCCATACGACCAAACATCTTACCAAACGTCGCAATATTACTGACGTGATCCTCGCCATATTTTTTCGCACAATATTCAATCACTTCATCGCGACGCGTATCCTGAATATCAACGTCGATGTCTGGCATGGAAATACGATCAGGATTAAGAAATCGCTCAAATAGCAGTCCATATTTCAGCGGGTCAAGATCTGTAATGTTCAGCGCATACGCAATAATTGAACCAGCTGCACTACCACGCCCCGGCCCAAAGACAATTCCTTGAGATTTTCCCCAGTTGATAAAATCCTGGACGATCAAGAAATAACCTTCATAGCCCATATTTCCCATCACGCCAAGCTCCATCTTAGCGCGCTCACGAACCTCATCAGACAACTTCGGAATAATTTCGTCAGGATCCAACTTTTCAGCCTCCTCCTTCGAGACTCCATTGTAACGTTGCAACAAACCTTGATATGTCAATCTAAGCAGATACGAATGTTCATTCTCACCGTCTGGTAATGGATATTTTGGAATAAGAATTCGCCCAAGCTCAATCTCAACATCACAGCGATCAGCTATTTTTTTCGTGTTGCGAATAACTTCAGGAAATTCCTCGCCCCAGTGATCAATAATATCGCGCGGATCCGTCAAGTGGAGCTCAAAATCCTTCAAGCTCATTCGCTTTTCATCACTGAGATACGAGCCCGTCCCAACGCAAAGCAGAATCTCGTGCGCGTCTTGATATTCGTGTGTCAAATAGTGACCATCACAAGTCACCACCATTTCAATATCAAGCTCTTTTGAAAGCTTAATCAAGCCCTCGTTAATCTTCGCCTGCACGTCCCAGTGCGTGTTCGACTTCGGGTGCCCGTGGTCCTGCAGCTCCAAATAATAGCGATCGCCAAAAATTGACTTATACCATTTGGCAATCTCACGAGCGCGATCATAATCATCTTCTTTCAACGCCACACCAATTTCACCACTTGCACAACCACTCAGGACAATCAGCCCCTCATTCAATTCCTCCAGTAAATCATGGTCAATTCGCGGCTTATAATACATTCCCTCCAGATTGGCACGCGTCGACAACTTCATTAAATTATGGAAGCCCGTGTTATTCATCGCCAGCACAGTCAAGTGAAAACGCTGCTTGTCTTTACCTGGATCGCGGTCAAATCGCGAACGAGTCGCCACGTAAGTTTCAATCCCGATAATCGGCTTAATTCCCGCTTTTTTGGCGGTCTTGTAATAGTCCAAAATGCCACTCATCGTGCCGTGATCAGTTACGGCAGCGGCCTCCATCCCGAGTTCCTTAACCTTATCGACCAAGTCATGAATCTTAGTCAATCCGTCCAGCACCGAGTGAAAAGTGTGATTATGAAGATGCACGAAATCCGACGGCTTCAAAGCCGCCGACGATGATTGTTCGCTTGTCCCCTCAGTCATTAATAACAATTATAGCACGCTATTGACGACGTTGCATTGTCTCAATCAAATGGTTGATAAAATCAGCCAACGGCGGAAAAATGTCGGCAAATTGCCCCAAAATCCAAATCAATATCGCGATCAATAACGTCGCACCCAAAGCACTTCCAAGGCCAAAGAAAATTCCGCGAACAAAATTCACCCAGTAAACCTGATGGCGAGATTTATGAAAATCAAAGAACAAATCCTCCAAAATCGCCCTACGAGCACCGTTTTCGTTATCACGAACGACTTTTTTTGCCAACTTATTTGGCTGTTCTTTGGCTGACTTTTTCACTCTTTCTTACCTTTTTCTTTGAGAAAAATTTCGAGAAAAATCCACTTTTTGAAGCGAAGCTTTTGGCTATTTCCACGCCAATTGAAACCGTACTTACAATTCCATAGCAATTCGCTGACTTATCACCTCCACGTTCTGCTGAGTTTGACGAATTTGGCGCGTTAATTTGATGATAGAAATTGTCATAGCGATCATCATGATGACAAAAATCACCATTAAAATCACTAATATAATAAGCAATCCGTTCATGCTATTTATTATACATTATTTTAGGCGATCCGTCAGATGAGCGCGCAATTTATCACCAAAGTTAGGATCGCGCAATCCAAAGTCGATCACCGTTTTTAGATATTCCAATTTGTCGCCAGTATCATAATAAGTGCCGTTCGTAATCTCCACGCCATAGAAATCAAATCCATCGTCAATCATTTGTTGCATAATTGGCTGAATTGTAAACTCGCCGTTGCCGTCAAATTCTTCCTTGGCTTTGTCTAGATAGCCGAAAATCTCGCCCGGAAGTAAATAGCTACTGACACTAGCCAAATCAGAAGGCGCGTTCTCCTTGCCCGGCTTTTCAACGATATTCGTCATTTTTATAACGCCGTCTTTTACTCCTTGGCCGTTGATGACTCCATAACGATCAAATTCCGCGTCATCGGTGATTTTCTTACACGATAGAACCGCTCCGTCTAAGCTTTCTGACGCCTCAATCATCTGCTTGAAACGGCTTGGACTAGCCGCAATAAAATCGTCTGCAAATGTGTAAATCACAGGCTCGTCATGATGAATCAAATGTGAGGAGCAAGCCAAAGGCGTTGCGTTGCCGTACGGACCTTTCTGGCGAATATAAATAAAGTTTGCCATCTCAGCCAAATTCTGCACCTCGTCAATGAATGGCTGTTTTTTAGGACCGCCAGCGCGCAAATTAGCCAAAAGTTCTTCATTCGGCTCGTCAAAATGGTCCTCGATTGCTCGCTTATTCGCGCTACCGATAACGATGATATCTTTAATGCCAGCCTCAACTAATTCCTCGACGTATTGAATAATCGGCTTATCAATCAGCGGCAACATTTCCTTTGGCATGGCTTTAGTTTGTGGCAAAAATCGCGTACCAAAACCGGCAGCAGCGATGATAGCTTTAGTTGGTTTTCTCATATTTCAGCTCCTATTCTCTATTATTTTCAGCAATTCTAAAGTTTCTCGCGAATCAGTTTTTGCGCAAGGCTTGGGTTGGCTTGACCTTTAGACTTCTTCATGACTTGCCCAACCAAATAACCAATAGCCTTATCTTTTCCGGCCTTGATGTCTGCAATTGATGCCGCCGAAGCTGGATCATTCAGAACTTCGTCAACGATTGCAGCAATCGCCGATTCATCAGAAACCTGCAACAAATTCTTCTCTTCGGCAAGCTTACGCGGATTTTTCGCGCCAGCCAAAAGCTCATTGAATAACTCCTTCGCATTCGTGCTGGAAACTTCAGACTTCTCTGTCATTTCAGCCAATTCTATTAAATCGTCAACCGCCACACGTATAGATTCATTGTCTGTTTGCGCGTCACTTTCGTCAGAAGCCGTCAATGCACTCGCAAACCAATGCGCGACTCGCTTAGCGGAAGCCTCGCCAGACTTTTCCTGAACTTCCAATGTAATCTGGGCATAATCCTGATTAGACAAAAGCGAATTGATAACAGATTTATCCAAGTTCAGCGCGCTCCATTTTTCCCTATATTCACCAGGAAGCATCGGCACTTTGGACTGAATTTCAGCAATCACCTCGTCAGTCAACACAACTGGCGGAATATCTGGATCTGGCATATAACGATAATCCTGCGCGTCTTCCTTTGACCTCTGAGAAATCGTTATCTGCTTGTCATCATTCCAGCCTCTGGTTTCCTGGACAACTTCTTCGCCACGCTCCAAGATATCGACTTGGCGCTTAAATTCGTACTCAGCAGCCCTTTCAACACTACGGAAGGAATTGAGATTCTTAATTTCAGCGCGTTTTCCAAGCTCTGTCGCACCCTTCTTTGCTACTGAAATATTAACGTCAAATCGCATATTTCCGTGATACAAATTACCGTAAGTCACACCCGCGTAAACCATCAATTTATGAAGTTCCGAAACGTAAGCTTTAGCCTCCTCGGCCGAATGCATATCCGGCTCAGAAACAATCTCAATCAGCGGCGTACCGGCGCGGTTAAGATCGACCAACGAATAGCCGTCGTGATGCGTCAATTTACCAGCATCTTCCTCCATGTGAGCGTGGTCAATTCGCACACGTTTCAAAGAACCATCTTCCAATGGCCCATCAACATATCCAGCCAAAATTATCGGGTTATACATCTGTGAAGTCTGATAGCCCTTTGGTAAATCTGGATAAAAATAATGCTTTCGATCAAATCGGCTAACGTGCGCAATCGGCGAATTCAAAGCTTTTCCAGCACGAACTGCCAGCTCAACAGCGTGTTTATTCAAAACCGGCAACATCCCCGGCAAACCAAAGTCAATCTGATGCGTCTTAGTATTCGGCTCAGCGTCACGAGCATCATTGTCGGCCGGGCTAAATAGCTTGGTTTTTGTCGCTAGCTGAACGTGACATTCAATACCAATTGTCATTTCATAATCGTCATATACACTCATTATAATGCTCCCAAATCTTTTAATGCCTGTTCAAAACTCGCCATAGCTCGACGAAAACTCTGCGCCGTTACCGTTACGTTGGTTTCGTGAGCAATTTGATTACGCAATTTATGTGCCGCCCAAAGCCCATTTTCATCGCTCCAATATCCCTTGCGAGATTTCATACGTTCGCCCATCGTTTCGCCAGCCACGCCGCAGTCGCGCATAGCTTTGTCCAGCAACTTGTCCGCCTTCATTATCGCCATCTGCATACTTTCCGATTTTCTGGTTTCGACATTGCGCAAAATTTGCCGCCAAACCCTCTGATACATTTCTTTGTCAATTTGACCGCGACCACGAGAAGTCAATTGAATGAAAATCATCAGCAAGGCGCCGATAATCAACGCCGCAACAACTATCGCAACCATCAATCCGTCCATCAAATCTTCTCCACTTCCGAAACTAGCTTCAGCAAGTTCTTGTCCGACTTGTAATCGCCAATAAGCTGCACGCCAATTGGCAAACCTTCATCACTATTTCCAGCCGGCGCAGCAACTGCAGGAAGTCCAGCCAAACTTGCCGGCACGGTCATAATGTCCGCCAAATACATTTTTATCGGATCGCTAGCGTTCTCTCCAATCTTAAACGCAGGAGTCGGCGCGACTGGCATCAATAGCGCGTCATATTCGGTAAATAACTTCTTAAATTCGTCAATCAGCAGCGTCCTGGCTTTTTGGGCCTGCATATAGTAAGCATCAAAGAATCCACTTGACAACACAAAGCTCCCTATCATGATTCGTCGCTTATTCTCGGTCATAAATCCTTCATTTCGACTGCGACCGTAAAGTTCTGCCAAAGTTTTCACTTCCGCCGCTCGATGACCATATCGCACGCCGTCAT
>UNSP01000010.1 GCA_900556355.1 Candidatus Saccharimonadota bacterium
GCTCGATTGCATACCAGATTGTTACGGGTATCAGCAGGACAGTGTTTATGCAATATATCGTAATTGCAGCTTCTATGGATCCAACGATATTTATAAATACTCCAGTATAGAATAAAAAGAAAATAATTACAGTGGTTGATCCGAAAATAAAGAACAAAATTTTTGAGATAATGTATTTATCTATTCCTGGCATAATATTTTATATTCTAGCATTAAGAAAATGGGCAAGCTAGTTTTGATTAACGCAAATCTTGACATTAAATAAGTACTACAAGTCTCCTTGGCGCCATTTTTCATCACTGTTATTTCGTGATATAATTTTAAAAATGAGTGATAATATATTTAAACGAACAAAAATATTAGCAACAATTGGGCCAGCAACGTTCAGCCAAGAAAAGGTTTACCAATTGTTGGAGGCCGGCGTTAACGGCATCCGTATGAACTTTAGCCACGGCGCTAATGAGGAGAGAATTGAGCAGATCAATTGGGTGCGCACAGCTAGTAAACAGTTGGGTAAGCCTCTCGCAATCCTACAAGATTTGCAAGGTCCGAAGATTCGCCTGGGCGTTTTGAAAGATAACATGCTGAATGTTAAGGTTGGCGATATGTTGGTCTTGGATTCAGAAATTACTGATCATGACGGCAGTTTTAATTTGCCAGTGCAGTACAATTTGGCGGAGAAGATGAAAGTCGGTGAGCCACTTTACATGTTTGACGGCAAGATCAGGACAGTTGTGCGAGAAATTGTTAGCCCAACTGCAATTCGCGTAGAAGTTCAGAACGACGGTTTTTTGATGAGCCGCAAGGGTTTGAATTTGCCAGACACAGATTTTGGTGGAGATATTCTTACTCAGAAAGATATTAACGATTTGGAATGGGGCGCGAACCAAGATTTTGATTATGTTGCATTGAGTTTTATTCAAAAAGCTGATGACATTATTGATTTGCGTCGTCGATTGACAGACCTGGGCTCGACAGCCAATATTATTGCCAAGATTGAGACTAAGTCTGCCGTTGATCCAGAGAATTTGGAGGAGATCGTTAAGGCTAGTGACGGTATTATGGTTGCTCGCGGAGACTTGGCGGTGGAAGCTGGTGCGGAAATTGTCCCAGTTGTACAGCGTCGAATTATTGCCTTGTGTCGTAAATATTGCAAGCTAGTGATCGTTGCAACACAAATGATGGGTAGTATGGTTGATAATCCAGAACCAAGTCGCGCTGAAGTAAGCGACGTTGCTAATGCCGTAATTCAAGGTGCTGACGTAGTTATGCTGTCTGACGAAACTGCCAATGGTAAATATCCTGTTGAAACCGTTCGCGCAATGCGCAAGACTATTATCTACACTCAAGAACACAGTGAAGTAATGTTGGTAGAAAAGGCTGAAATGCGTGAAAAAACTGACGCGATTTTAAGCTACACAGCGGCTCAATTAGCAAAGAGAATTAAGGCTCGAGCTATTATTGCGGAAACACACACTGGCGCTACTGCAATTAACGTTGCTGCATATCGTCCGAACCTACCAATTGTTTGTGTGACCGAAGATGTGAAGACCGCGCAAAAGTTGGCACTAAGGTACGCTTCTAGTCCATATGTTCGACCAAACGACTCAAATGCGGCAACTAAGCTAGCTGATGAATTGAAACAAGAAGGATATTTCGGCACAGACCCAGTTACGGTTGTGCTTGTTAGCGGCCACAATCCAGAGCCAGGAAAAACTGACAATATCCAAGTCAAGACATTGTCATAAGGAGAATTTGGGTGGGCAGAAAATTTCCGAAGCAAACAATTCGCGATGTTGATCTACGTGGAAAAACTATTCTTCTGCGAGCAGATTATAATGTGCCACTAACAAAGCGTGGTCAGATTTCTGACGATCTAAGAATTCGCGCTTCGCTGCCCACGCTCCGATATTTGCTGGAGCAGAATTGCAAGATTGTTATCATGTCTCATCTGGGGCGACCAAAAGGTAAGGATCTTAAGTTTAGCCTGAAAGTCGTCGCAGATCACTTATCCAAGTTACTGAGCCGTCCGGTAGAATTGCTGGATGATTGCGTGGGCGAAGCTGTTCATCAAGCTGTTCGCCGCGCGCCACGAGGCAGTGTTCTTATGTTGGAGAATTTACGCTTTTATGACGAGGAGGAGGCTGATGATTTAACATTTGCCAAGTCAATTCAGCGCGCTGTCCGAGCGGATTATTTTGTGCAAGACGGATTTGCGGTCGCACACAGGGCGCACGCCAGCACTCATGCGATTACGTTGTGTGTTCCAGGGCTAGCGGGATTACTATTAGAAAAAGAATATGTAACTATCACTGAGGCGATGAATAAGCCAAAACGTCCGTTGGTTGCGGTTATTGGCGGCGCGAAAGTTAGCGATAAAATATTACTGATTAAGCGTCTAATTAAAAAGGCGGATCGGATTTTAATTGGCGGCGCTATGTCGAACACATTTTTACATTGCCGTGGATTTAATGTCGGCAAGAGCGTGTTTGAGTCAGGAATGGAAAAGGTTGTCGCGGAAATTTATGATTTGGCAGCGGCTAAGGTTGGCGCAGAGAATGTTGACGATTTTTTGGTATTGCCGATTGATGTGGCAGTTGCGCCAGAGATTTCTAAGGATTTTCCTCGTCAATAAGTTAATATTGATAAAATAAAAAACTCAGATATGGCGCTGGATATTGGAAGTCAGACAATTGAGAAATTCACGAAAATACTGGCTGATGCAAAGATGGTTATTTGGAATGGTCCGCTGGGCTATGCTGAAATTGATAATTTTGCAATCGGTTCAGCGCGAGTGGCGCTAGCTATTGCCCAGAATAAAGGGGTTGTTTCAATAGTCGGCGGCGGAGATACGGCTGATTTTATATTGAAATGGGACGGACATGACGGCGCCAATTTTACTCATGTTTCCACTGGCGGCGGAGCTAGCATGGCCTTGATGGCTGGTAAAAAATTGCCTGGAATTGAAAGTCTACTAGACGCATACGGTTTGAGGTGATAAACTAAGCATAAGGATTATCTCATGAGAAAAAAGTTAATAATTGGTAACTGGAAGATGAACTTCAATATGCAGGAGGCTAGCTTATATTTGCATAAGCTGATGAATACGCTGCCATCGCATAGAGATGTTGAAGTGGTGCTGGCACCTACTATTTTGACGCTGCAGAGTTTGAGTTTGCAAATTAATCGTCGAATTGCTAAGTTGGCGGCTCAGAATTGCTATTGGCGAGATTCGGGGGCGTACACGGGAGAAATTCCAGCGGCGCATCTTCGTGGAATTGCTGATTATGTATTGATCGGACATTCGGAGCGTCGCTATATTTTCATTGAAAGCGAAAAAGATATTCGACTGAAAGTTCAGGCGGCAATTCGAAATCGTATTCATCCGATTCTGTGTGTTGGTGAAACGATTCAAGAGAAGACTCTTGGCGAAACGAAGGATGTTCTGGCTGATCAATTGACTAGCGGTCTGGCTAACGTGACGGCGGACGAGCTGGATGAAGTAGTTATTGCATATGAGCCAGTTTGGGCAATCGGTACTGGCGACAGCGCTAAAGCGTCTGATGTAAAAAAAGCTACACAGATGATTCGACGACATATTTCTCATTTGTACGGTAAAAAAGCGGCGGAATCAGTTCGAATTGTTTATGGTGGAAGTATTACGTCAATAAACGCCGCAGATTATTTAGCAATTGATGAACTTGATGGTTTATTGGTTGGGGCAGCCAGTTTGGATGCATATCAATTTAAGGAGATAATCTCAAAAGCACATAAAGGTTAAAAAATAGGGGGCATATGACAGATATTGATTTTGATGAGTTGGATAGAGCGGTAAGCTCTCTTATGGATAAGCAGCGAGAAAAGGAAGCTCCAGCGGTGGCTAATGAAAATAATAGCGAGGTTTCTGCGCCTGTGCCCGTAGAGGAAAAGTCTGCACCGGAGAACTCTATTGATACTAGCTTTGCGCCTCCGGTAACTCCATTTACACCTTCGTCTGTTGCTTCTACTCCTTTATCATCGATCTCTCAGCCTGAAGCAAAAAAAGAGCCTTCTAGCGATAATACGATTCCTAAAGAGGTTGATAGTCCTACGAACGAGAAAGTTACTAACGACTCAATAGCTAACAGAGCTCCTGGTGTGGCTGCTAGCGAAGTAAAAAGTACGTCTGTTATAGCAAAGCGTCCAACTGGTCGTTTCATGGATGTTGTTAGACCTTCATCTGTCAGCACTATCCAAAAACCTGCTGCTCCCGCTCCATCCCGAACTGGCACGACGATTCAGCCTTCACCTGATTTGGTAGACGTGATTAGCACAAATAATAGGCATTCTGCGGTAGGGAAAGAAATGTCTGATATGGTTTCTCAATCAGATAATCTTAGTGACGCCCCTGATCTTAAAGACGTGCACAATGAATCTACTTTTGCGGAGATTGAAGATATGCCCGCTGAGGAGTTATCATTGACTGATAAGATAGCTCAATCATTAGCCGTAAGTAATAGCGAAGCTCCTGCTACACCGATGACTACGCCGCTGGAGTCTCCGTTTATCGCTAATGTTGAAGTGGAGAAGCGACCGCTTGGTTCTGTTAACCAAACTATGACTAGTCCTGAGATGAATAGTGATGAAGATGCGTCTATGTCTGCTGATTCTGAGGATATAAAATTGGAACATCAATATAATACCAATTTATCTAATTACAGTATGAGCGAAAATTCTTTGGGCGATGCACCCGACTCGCCGATGGATTTGAGTCCAGAAATTATAGCAATTGAGGAGGCTGGCGTTCCTGAAGATTCAGACGATAAAATGTCCACTGACATTGACAGTTCTTTGATTGAGTCTTCCGAATTATCCGAAAAAGAAACTATGGATTCTGAGCCGGCGCCGATGTTTGCCGCCGTATCTACAGAGGTCAAACCTTCAGCCGACAAAGAAAAGAAAAAATCTGGATTATTAATAGCGTTGCTTATTGTTCTATTTTTGGCAATTGGTATGGCTGGTGGCGCTGTTTCGTACTTTTTGCTGATAAAATAGATATATGTCTAATTTTACTGACGGATTAAATAGCGAGCAGACTCGAGCGGTGACGCATGTTGATGGGTCGTTGTTGATTTTGGCTGGAGCCGGATCTGGAAAGACCAAAACTCTGACTCATAGAATCGCCTATTTGATTGGCGAGTTGAAAATATTTCCTAGTCGAATATTGGCGGTTACATTTACTAATAAAGCCGCGAAGGAAATGCGTCAGAGGTTAGCGCAAATATTGGGTGAGGACTCTGAAAATCGGCAATTTATGCCGTGGATGGGAACTTTTCACAGTATTTGCGTGCGAATGTTGCGGATGGATGGTGAAAATATTGGTCTGAACAAGCGATTCTTAATTTACGATACCGATGATCAAATAAGCTTGATGAAGCAAATTATGAAAGCTCGCGGCTTGACGGATAAAGACATTAAACCTCGAGCCGTACTTTCGGTTATTTCGAATGCTAAAAATGAGATGAGAAGTGCTGAGGATTTTTCCGCTTCGACTCGCGGCCCAAGAGAGCAGAAAATAGCCGAGCTGTTTTTTGCTTATGAAAAAGCTCTGAAAGATGCTTCGGCGTTGGATTTTGACGATTTATTGATAAAAACTGTGGAATTATTGAGAAATAAGCCAGATATTCGCCATAAATGGCAGCAGCAATTCGAGCATATTCTGATTGACGAGTACCAGGACACGAATGCGGTGCAATATGCGCTAATTAAGCTGTTGGTTAATTCGCGCCGCAATTTATGCGTGGTTGGTGATGACGCTCAGTCGATTTATAGTTTTCGCGGGGCTGATTATACTAACATTCTCAATTTTGAGCGTGATTTTCCAGGTACGACGGTGGTTAAGCTGGAGCAAAATTATCGTTCGACTGGCGCGATTTTGAATATGGCAAATGCGCTGATTAGTCATAATATTCATAGAACTGATAAAAATTTATGGACGGCGAATGGCGACGGTGTTGAGCCAAAATTATGGCAATTATACAATGAGTCTGAGGAGGCTTTGGCGATTGCGAATGAAATTCAGGCGCAAATTGCGAACGGTCGTCAATATGGCGACGTGGCGGTGTTGTATCGAACGAATGCGCAAAGTTACGCAATTGAGCGAGCCTTGCGTCAGAGCTATATCCCGTATAAAATTGTCGGCGGTTTACGATTTTTGGATCGAGCGGTCGTTAAGGATCTATTGGCATATCTGCGATTGTTATATCAGCCGAGTGATCGAGTTAGTTTTTTGCGAATTGTGAATACGCCAAAACGCGGTGTTGGAGCAGTAAGTATTTCTAAGTTTCTGGATTGGAATGACGCGTCAGGGAAAGACATAATTAGCGGGTTGCTGGCGGTTGAGGAGGCGGATACTTTGACGGCGCGCGCAAAACGTCCGTTGCTAGAGTTTGGTCAAAAATTGCACGATTTGCAGCAGGAAATTGACGGATCTCCAGCTGAATTGATTGAAAAGATCATGAAAAGTACTGGCTATGAAGATTTTATAAACGACGGAACGCCGCAAGCTGAGGAACGAATGGAAAATATCGGCGTGCTTTTGTCGGAGGCGAAGGCTTACGTTGACGTGGCGACGTTTTTGGAAGAGATGGCTTTGATGTCTTCGACGGATACAACTGCCGATCAACAAGTAACGCTCATGACGCTTCATGCGGCTAAAGGTTTGGAGTTTCCGGTGGTTTTTTTGGCGGGACTGGAAGAGGGGATTTTGCCGCACGCGAGGGTGTTTGATAGCGGCAATGCTGATGATGTTGAAGAAGAGCGCAGGTTGTGCTACGTTGGGGTAACTCGGGCGAGGGAAGAATTGTTCGTTAGTTGTGCTAGTTCTCGGACGCAATTTGGTCAGATTGGCTATAATATGCCATCGAGGTTTTTGGATGAGATGGGTTTGATGGCTGGTGGGGTTGATAGACCAGCTCAGCCGATCGTAGAGCCTGATTTTTATTCGGAAGATATTGGTTTGGAAGTTGGTGATCGAGTTCGCAGCCCGAGTTTTGGTTCGGGGGAAATTATTGATAGCGAAGGGCTGAGTGTTACGGTTCAATTTGACAATGGAAATATTAAGAAATTGAACGTCGAGTTCGCGCGCTTGGAGAAAATTTGATATAATAAGAATACCTGCGTTGTGGGTGTGAACTTATGGGTATAAGATTACAAGCAAAACACTATTCTAAGAAAATTACGTTTGTTTCTGGCGCGATATTGATGCTGGTTGGCGGTTTGTTTTTTGTTAATCAAGCATTGGCTGACGCCGCTAAGCCAGCGGCTAAGGCTGGTGAAAAGTTGGTGACGATTTACGACAGGGGCGCAGAAAAGACGATTGTTACGAAAGCGAGAACGATTCGCGAGGCTTTGAAATTGGCTAAGTTTTCTATTGATGAACACCAAGACGTAGTCGAGCCGAGTCTTGATTCGGAGATGGTGGCAGAGAAGTACAACATTAATATTTTCCGCGCTCGTCCAATAACAATTGTCGATGGAAATAAGCGCCTAAAGGTAACTACCGCCGAGCAGACGCCAGCTTTGATCGCGAAGGCTGCTGGGCTGACTTTATACCGCGAAGATAAGACGCATTTTACGAATTCCGACGATCTTTTGGTGAACGGTGTGGGTCTGGTAATGAAGATTGAGCGATCAAAACAGCGAACGATGACTGAAGAAGTTGATGTTAATTTTGAGATTGAGCAGATTAAGGACGATTCTCAGCCGATTGGATTTAAGAGTGTTAAGCAGCTTGGGGAAAAAGGTATGCGGAAGGTGACTTATCAGGTTGAGGTAGAGAGCGAGCGCGAAATTAGTCGTAAGGAAGTTGCTAGCGAAATCACAAAGCAGTCAAAGAAGCAGATTGAAATAATTGGCACGAAGCCTAAAAATCCATTGACGAAAAGTAAGGGCGCGCAGATATTTACCGACTCTAAGGGCGTAGCACATCGCGAGACGTATTATGATTTGCCGATGAATATTGTGATAAAAGCTTGTGGTAGCGGCGGTACTTATACGGTGCGGGCGGATGGCGCGAAGGTTGATAAAGATGGCTATATTTTGGTGGCGGCTAATTATGGTAATTATCCGCGATGCTC
>UNSP01000011.1 GCA_900556355.1 Candidatus Saccharimonadota bacterium
CACGAAAATCATTGACGAAGAAGAACTATTGAAAATAATAAGCGACGCAGATCAATAGTCGCAGTGAGATATAAAGCTTGTGTTTTTTTGGGCGATAATGCATAATTAAACATGAGCTGGTACGCATAGGGGCATTCTCCTATGCTTGCCAATTGAAAGACAAACACATATTCAAATATGCCCCGGGTGGGCGCGTAGCAGCTCTTCTATAATGCTTATGGTATGATATAGTTATGGTTACTGTTTCAAAAAAGAGGGAAGAAAAATTAGCAAAATTAGTGCGAGAATTTTTTGCTGTTCATCCAGACGTGAAGCTTGTGGCGATAACCGGTAGCGCCGGAAAGGCTAGTGCGAAAATAGCTATCGGTACGGTTTTGGCGCAACAATTTGATATTCAGCTTCGCAATGAAGAGCCGAAGACGAAAGCTGACGTTTTTCTTCAGATGATGGGCGTGAAAATGCCTGAAAAAGGCCTGTTCAAATGGTGGAAAGTGATGCGTGCCGTAAAGAAGAGAATTAAGGCCGAAAAACCAGAAGTCCAAGTGATTGTTCAGGAATTTAATCCAAAGGAACTTGGCTATAACGATTGGTTTAAGGCTTATGTTGTGCCGGATATTACGGTTGTAACTTCTGTGACGAATGGTCGAATGCAGGTTGAATATTCCTTGGAGGAAGTGGCGAATGAGATGATTTCGCTGGCGAATTTCTCGCGAATGGCGATGATAAATCGCGATGATATTGACGGGCGTTTTGCTAGTTTTTTGACGAATCCCAATATCACTACTTACGGAAGTGATCCCGTGGCGGAGTATAATTTTGACGATCGTAATTTTTCCCTGAAAGACGGACATCACGGCTTTATTATGTCACCAGAAAATCCTAATGGATTAGAGGTCAACGTTAAGCTAATTGGCGAGCATAATATTCGTCCAGCGATAGTGGCGGCAGCTATTGGGTATGCTTTTGGTGAAACTGAGGAGAATATAAAAAAAGGTATAGAGAATTTACGTCCACTGCCTGGCAGGATGAATTTGCTGAAGGGCGCGGATAATACTTGGTTGATTGATGATAGCTATAGTTCGACGCCGTTGACTGCCTTGGCGGCTTTACAGTCTTTGTATCGAATTGAGACTCCGCAGCGAATTGCTGTACTTGGCAATATGAATGGCTTAAAGGGGATTTTCGAGCAAGCTCACGCCGAACTTGGTTCTCATTGTAGCCCGGATTTGTTGGATTGGGTTGTGACGGTTGGTGAGAAAGCTAATCAATATTTGGCGCCAGCTGCGCGTCAAAGAGGTTGTCAGGTGAAGGAATGCAAGAATGCCATCGAGGCTGGGTCTTTCGTGCGCGACAAATTGAAATCTGAAGGCGTTGCTCTGTTTAAGGGTTCAAGCGGCGGCGTATGGCTAGAGGAATCTATAAAAATCAACCTTCATAGCACTGAGGACGATAAATACTTAGTCAGGCAAACGCCGGAGTGGATTGCTAGGAAAAACCAATTTTTCTCACAATTTAAAGATTAATGTGATATATTAAATTCAAGGTATATAAAACAAGGGGGGATGATGGATCAAGGTAATCAACCTACACCGCAGCCGCAATATAACGGCGTGCCGATGCAACCAAAAAAGAAGAAAACGGGATTGATAATTGGCATAGTGCTGGGAGTTATAGCTCTTATTGCTATTATTTCTGCTGTGCTAGTTTATTTCTTGTGGTGGCAGAATCCAGAAAAGATGGTTACGGACGCTGTGTCTAATGCTATTATGGCAAAGAAGATGACTGCCGACGGTAAGGTAGTTATTGACATGCGCGACCAAGGAAAAATAGAGCTAAGCGTAAAGACTGCTACTGATTCGGGAAAATCAAAGGCGAATATTGACGCTAAGCTTAATATTAAGGGAGTTGAGAAAAATATCCCTCTTAAGGGTGATGTGGTTCTTGATAGTGACGGAACGATATACGTGAAGATAAATAACTTTAAGGATTTGTATGGCACTTTGCTTGAAGTAGTTATGGAATCTTCGTCTGGCGGAAACCTATCAAGATCTCAAATAGAAACTTACCGCGATCAGACATTGGAGAAGATGAGCTCTGAGATAGATAAAATGAGCGACACGTGGATGAAGATTTCTCCAGATGAAATCGGTAGCGAATACAAGTGTGGAATTAACGCTCTGAAGAAAATCCAAAGTGACGAAAGTGTACGTAAGGAATTGGCTCAGATTTATCAAAAGAATAGCTTCTTCACTATAAAAGACTCAAAGATTAGTGATCGTAACGGCGGACGCGGTTTTGAATTGCAAGGTAATAATAAATCTAATTCGTCAAAATTTGAGGAAGAGTTTAAGAATTCATCAGTCGGTAAGGCGCTCAGTAAGTGTGGAAAATCTAATAGCTACAAGAGTAGTGAATCATCATCTATTGACGAATCTTCATTGAAGGTGTGGGTTGATAGGTCATCTCATGAACTGAAGGCTGTAGAGCTTAAGGGTAATGATAAGAAGGCTTCTGTAGAAATTTCATTTGACATCAATGTGAATAAATCTGAAGAAATCAAGGTTCCTTCGAGTGCTGAGAGCTTGAAAGAGTTTATAGAAGGTTTTATGGAAGGGTATTCGAGCGGATTATCATCAACCTCGACTAGGTAAATAACTTAATTGCCTAATAATAATCCCGTTCGTAATGAGCGGGATTATTTGCTATAATTACAGATATGAGACGCTATAATCCGACAGAAATTGAACAAAAATGGCAAAACGAATGGGAGGCTGACGGCACTTACGCGGTTGATTTTAATGACACGACTCGGCCGAAATATTACAGTTTGAGCATGCTTCCGGGGATTACAGGGGCGGGAATTCACATTGGTCACGGTCGTACTTTTCAATTTGCCGACATCAAGGCACGATTCAAGCGTCAGCAGGGCTATAATGTCTATCATCCAATCGGCTGGGACAGCTTTGGTCTGCCGGTTGAAAATTACGCTATTAAAGTCGGAAAAACGCCGCGTATGGCACACGATGAGGCGAAAGTCCACTTTAAGGAGCAATTGAAGCGACTTGGGTTTAGTTATGATTGGACAAAAGAAATTTCTACAGCCGATCCAGAATATTACAAATGGACTCAGTGGATTTTTACGCAATTATACAAGCACGATTTGGCATATCAAAAAGAGCAGCCGCAATGGTGGTGCGAAACTGATAACACAGTGCTTGCTAACGAACAGGTTGAAGGCGGCAAATGTTGGCGCTGCGGTAATCCTGTAACCAAGCGAAATCTCAAGCAGTGGTTTTTCCGAATTACGGCGTATGCAGATGAAATTTTAGAGGCAACCGATGCGCTTGATTGGACGGAAATGGTTAAAACCATGCAGAAAAATTGGATTGGTCGATCGGTCGGCGCGGAAGTTGAGTTTGCGGTTAGCGGTCAAGATTCCAAGATTATAGTTTTCACAACTCGTCCTGACACGTTATTTGGCGCGACGTATGTAGCTTTGGCGCCGGAGCATCCTCTGATTTCTCAGTTGGTTAATTCTGATACGCGCGAAAAGGTTGAAGCGTATGTCCAAGCTTCGCAGCAAAAATCTGATGTTGAACGTCAAGAGAATAAAGAGAAAACAGGCGTATTTACTGGCAGTCATGTCATAAACCCAGTTAATGGTCAAAAATTGCCAATCTGGGTGGCGGATTATGTTTTGGGCGGCTATGGAACCGGCGCAGTCATGGCTGTGCCAGCGCATGACGAGCGTGATTTTGCGTTTGCCGAGAAGTTTGACTTGCCGATTATCCAAGTTATTGATAAGCCTGAGCATTCAGCCGATGCTGGCTGTTATTCTGGTGAGGGTGAGTTGATAAATTCCGGTCAATTCAATGGGACTAGGAGTGAGGACGCTCGCGAGCAAATTGTTGCGTGGCTGGAGCAGCAGAATTCTGGACGAAGCAAAACCACGTATAAAATGCGCGATTGGCTAATTTCTCGTCAGCGCTATTGGGGCGCTCCAATTCCAATTGTTCATGTTGATGGTCGTGCGCCAATTGCCGTGGCTGACGAATGCCTGCCGGTGATTTTGCCAGAGGTGGAGAATTTTAAGCCAACGGGTGGTAACACTTCTGTGCTGGCGCAGGTTGATAATTGGGTGCGAGTCTGGGTGGATGTTGAAACTGGAAAAACTGTGTCGATTACAGAAAGTAAGCCTGACGGCGACAATTGGGTGGAAGGTCGTCGTGAGACTGACACTTTGGATGGCTATGCTTGCTCTAGCTGGTATTTCTTACGATATCTCGATCCGCACAATGATAATGAAGCGTGGAATCCTGAGAGAATTAACCATTGGATGCCGGTTGATTATTACAATGGAGCCGACCACGCCGTGGCTCACTTGCTATACAGTCGTTTTTGGATGCGATTTTTCTATAAGCTCGGTCTCGTTCCGACTCCAGAACCTTTTAAGCGAATGATGTACAATGCATACATTATGGCTCCAGACGGTCAGAAAATGTCCAAGTCTAAGGGTAATGTCATTGATCCGATGGAGATTATGGATAGTGGATATGGCGCTGATGCGTTGCGAGTTTACGAAATGTTCATTGCTCCTTATGACATGGATGCGCCATGGGATCCTCGTGGTGTTCCGGGAACTTACAGGTTCTTAAATCGAGCATGGAACTTGGTTCAGGAGTTTGTTGATAAGAATCCAAACAACTCTCTTGATGCGAATGAAAAAACAACCCAAGAACTATTGCGACTAACTCATTTGACGATTAAAAAAGTTACTCGTGACATTGAAGATGAGAAGTTTAACACGGCCGTGGCTTCGATGATGGAAATGGTCAATGGTCTGTATAAGATAAAAGAATCGCAAGGAATTGACATGTCAGATGAATGGCGATTTGCATTAGAAAGCTTGATTCAGATTTTGGCGCCTTTTGCTCCGCATATTACAGAAGAATTATGGCATGAAATGAGTCATGACGATACGGTTCACGTTGGTCACTGGCCGAAGTGGAATGAAAAATATCTAAAGAGCGATACAATGACTATTATAGTTCAAGTGAACGGCAAGCTTCGTGCAAAACTTGAACTGCCGAGTGATATGGATAAGCAGGGTGTTGAAGCGGCAGCCCTAGCCGACGAAAATGTCCAGAAATTCACAAACAATAAACCACCTAAAAAGATGGTTTATGTTCCAGGTAAGCTGGTGAATATAGTGGTTTAGAAAACGGTCTATTTAGATTTGTCTTCTATTTTCGTTATGGCTATGCTTGGCTTTCCGTCACCGTTTATGTCACCTATGGCAACGTCGACGGTAGATCCTGGTTGGATCTCTAAGTTGCCAGTCTTGCTTTTGTAGAGATCTTTCATGTAGGCAGCAGTTTCATATATGGAGCTTCTTGCCTCATTAGGGTCTATCTTATTTTCAGGATTTTCCTCGTTATATTCTTCCATAGCCGCTTCGGCTGCTGAAGTCGGATTTTCTCCCTCTTCAAGTGTGACGGTGTGAATTTCTGTATCTTCTGGCAGCTCCGTGATGATTCCATTGCTATAATCCTCTACAACTTGAGCTACTTGGTGGGCAGGGCTTGGTCCTTTTTCTGGTGATTTAGGGCTATAGAATAAGCCTAGAGCGTTTGCAATTCCAGCTACGCCTAGCGTGGCTAATGCTACTGCACCGATTTTAACTACAGATTTTGGTATTTCTATTACAGGTCTGTCGTCTTCATTGTTGTTTTGTGATGTAAATCGTTCCGTGTTCATATTTGCTATGTTACCATAAACGACATAAAAAGTCAATATTATTATCTAATTTGCAGACAAGCTCTTGAGATTGTCCAATAAAAAAGGTATAATGGTACGTAAGTTTTATGACAACCTAAAAGAGGAGAATAAATTATGGCACAACCTAAGAAACAGAGTAGCCCACGTAAAACTGGTCTTCGTCGCAGTCACTTGGTATTAAAATTGGCACGTCGTGTTAACGCAACTTCACCAGTTAAGGTGAAGACGACCAAGCGTGAAACTGGTAAAACAACAAAATAATAATTACGAACAGGACGCTTAATAATGGCATCAAACCGTCATTTGGGACGAATTGTCGCACTGCAAACACTTTATGAACATGAATTTCGCAAAGAGGTTGGTGATAGCGATGTTGACTATAAGACTATTTTAAAGCGTAATTTGGCTGAATATAAATCATCAGTTGACGATATTGAATTTATTGATAATTTGATCAGCGGCATACTTTCGACACAGAGTCAATTGGATGAGAAATTGCAGCCACTAGCGCCAGAATGGCCTATCAGTCAGTTGCCGCGAATTGATCGGGCGGTACTTAGAATTGGTTTATATGAATTGCTATATTGTGCAGATACCGTTCCACCAAAAGTGGTGATTAACGAAGCAGTAGAGTTAGCAAAAGCGTTCGGTTCGGATAATTCGGGTAAGTTTGTGAATGGCGTGCTTGGCACGGCACTCCGTACTCTCGTGGAGGAGTCCGACAGTGAGAACAAGCAACTTTGATAAGATAAAAAAATATTTTAGTGGCAGCAAGAAGCCATTGATTCAGGAAATTGTACGCGAGCCAACTGCTGGTGGCGTGATTTTCCGTCGTAATAAAAAGGGCGAGGCGGAATTTTTGCTATATCAAGACGCTCGCGACCGCTGGACAATTCCCAAAGGTCATATTGAGCCAGGCGAAACGGCTCAGGTGACGGCTCGTAGGGAAATCGGTGAGGAAACTGGACTAAAGAAAATTGAGCTGCATGGCTGGCTAGGCAAGGTGAATTTTCGTTATCGTCGAATCGATAAATTGGTATTGATGACAACGCAAGTTTATCTAGTTAAGGCGTTGGATCCTAATGAGAAACTCCAAAAGGAAGAGTGGATGAATGGTCTTAAATGGTTTAGTTTTCATGAGGCGCTGGATGAAGTTGAATATGAAGATATTGGCAAGCTGATTCTTTTGGCAATGAAACGAATTAGACAGGAGAATTTATAAATGAACGGAATGAACACTGCGCCATATCAAGATTTTGCGCGCGAAAAATTAGGTTTTGAATTTACGAATTTGGATTTGCTGATTACAGCTTTGACTCACCGTAGCTATGTGAATGAGCATCGAAAATCCGTTCATCATCATAATGAGCGTTTGGAATTCTTAGGTGATGCAGTTTTGGAATTGGCGGTAACAGAATATTTGTTTACGCATTTTTCTGAGCCAGAGGGAATTTTAACTGCTTGGCGGGCAGCTTTGGTACGAACGGAAAGTATTGGCGATGCTGGTGATAAGTTGGGTTACGGTCCGCTGATTCGTATGTCAAAGGGTGAGAAGAATGGCTCGGATAGGGCGCATTTACAGATTTTAGCTAATGCATTTGAGGCGGTAATTGGCGCGATTTATTTGGAGCGCGGTTTTGACGATGCTCGCGATTTTATTCACAAGCATATAATTGTTAAGCTGGATGGAATTTTGGAGTCTGGCAGTTGGCGTGATCCGAAGTCGTATTTGCAGGAGATTTCTCAACGAGTTGACAATCAAACGCCGGTATATAAAGTCCTGAGCGAAGAAGGTCCAGATCACGATAAAGTCTTTACTCTTGGGGCTTTTGTTGGCGATAATATGATGGGGCGAGGTATTGGTCCATCTAAGCAAGTTGCCCAACAGCAAGCTGCTCGTGCTGCAATTGCTAAATATAAAGAATCTGGCGAGAAATAATTAAAGTTTGCACGGCGTAAACTGCTCGTGTATAATGAAAATACAGTTTAATTCCAGGAGGAGGGGCAGAATGTCAACAATAGATCAGCAGTTTGTAGAATATACTGTAAAGGCGTTGGTTGGACGTCCAGAAGACGTCGTAGTAGACCGAACGATTGATGAAAAGGGCGTTTTACTAACATTGACAGTTAATCCAGCAGATTTGGGCCGAGTTATTGGTAAGCGCGGCAGTACAGCACAAAGTTTG
>UNSP01000012.1 GCA_900556355.1 Candidatus Saccharimonadota bacterium
TTTTTCTAATTCACCAATTTTCTTTTTTAGCGGTTGCATATATTTTATTGTACCATTTTTCAGCGCTCAATTCTCTGTTAAAATAAAAAGATGGATAAAGATATTGAGAAAATTCTATTTACGAACGAAGAAATAAAAACGGCAGTTCAAAAACTTGGGAAAAAATTGACCGAGGATTATCACGATAAAAATCCTGTTGTCGTGGGTATTTTACGCGGCGCGGCACCGTTTATGATCGACTTGATACAAGCCATGGATTGCTATATGGAAATTGATTTCATGGCGGTTTCCAGCTACGGCGATGACACAAAATCTTCTGGATCTGTAAAAATTATCAAAGATTTGGATACCGACGTAACGGATAGGCATGTGTTGATAGTTGAGGATATAATTGACAGTGGTCGAACCGCCCAAGCGCTAAGAGAATTATTTGCCGCAAAAAATGCTGCGTCGGTAAAAATATGCTCGCTATTAGACAAACCAGCACGGCGCGAAGTTGATGCAAAAGCCGACTATGTAGGTATTGATACACCGAATGAATTTGTCGTTGGCTATGGTCTGGATTTTCGCCAGCAATATCGCAACTTGCCATACATTGGCATCTTAAAACCAGAAGTCTATCAAGATTAAAGCTCTTCTACGGCGGCGACAAATTGCTCGCCACGATCAGAATAACTCTTAAACATATCAAAGCTGGCAGCTGCTGGGCTAAGGATCACCACGTCGCCAGATTGCGCTTTATTTTTGGCTAATTTAGCAACCTCTTTCATTCCTGCCATATTCAATTGGACAATTTCGCAATCAATTTTTTCTTCCCTTAAAACTTCCCTAATTTCATCAGCGTTAGCGCCATTGATAATTATCAGTCGCACGTTTTGTCGGGCAATTTCTTTTGCTAGTTCAGAATACTCCGCGCCTTTATCTGAGCCGCCCAAAATCAAAATTTTCGGCTCCGCAAAAGCTTTTAATGCCGCAATCGCACTACCCGGAGTGGTCGAAATGCTGTCATCGTAATATTTCACACCGTATTTTTCAGCAACAAACTTCAATCGATGCGGTAGCCCCGTAAACTCGCTAAGCCCCCTCTTTATCTCATCATCTGACACGTTCGGCAAAATCGACTTCACCGCCGCTATCGCCGCGCACGCATTGTCAATATTATGTTTCCCCGGCAAGCGAATCGCAGAAGTTATATCGTCCGAGAGAACAAATGGATATTCCTTTTTCTGCGCCAAACTCGCATCTGCAATCGACGAACTAAACTCATTTTGAGAATTATAGACAACATAATCGTCCGCGGTTTGGAACTTGGCGATATTCGCTTTTGCTGCCAAATAGTCATTAAAATCAGCGTGGACGTTCAAGTGGTCAGGTTCAATCATCAGCACCACGGCAACGTGCGGAGATTTCTGCAAATCCCACAATTGAAAACTGGACAATTCATAAACGACAATGTCATTTTTTTCAATTTTCGGCAAAATATCCAAAGCTGGCACGCCAATATTCCCCACCAAATGAACGGTTTTACCTGCCGCGCGCAAAATCGACGAGATAAAACTACACGTCGTCCCCTTGCCTTTTGTGCCAGTCACACCAATTATAGTCGCTGGGCAATTGGCAAAAAACTCATTTGTCGCCGACCAAATTCGACCGTTGGTCTTTATCTTTCTTGGCGGAAGACTTGGCGACCTAACGATTAAATCCGCGTTCTCCAGCCCCGAAAATCCCGTCTGATAAGCCACATTTTCCGGCAAATTATCTACTTTCTCACGCTCGTCCGCCACCAAAAAATCAGCTTCCGGAAACTTCTCCCGAAAATAACGCAAATTAGATTGACCTTCAACACCAAAACCAGCAATGACAATTTTCATAACCTGATTATATCACGGGCAATTTACGATTACACCCTAGAACAACTTGTCGAGCTTATCGTACAGCTTTGTTAATAACTCTTTTTCTTCCGAAGTAACTGCCGCCAACGTCCATGTGTTGGATGCAAAAAATTGACGAGCCGTTTCAATCAACTGGTCAGGAGTTACCGCCAAAATAGAATCTGGAACGGCGGCATAATCTCTCACGAAATCATCAGCAAAATATCGTCCTACGTAAAAATTGCTTACTTGCCCAACAGTTTGAGCGCCCATTTGATAACGACCCAACGAATACGACTTCACACTTTCCAAATCTTCTTCAGAAATAGATCCAGCCAAAACTTTCTTCAACTCTCTCACGATAATATCAAAGAGCTTTTCTGCAGTTTCAACATTTACTTGTCCACCGAAATCCCAAGCCGAATCGTAAAAACCAATCGACGTATCACTAAAAATACCATACGCCAAGCCTTTTTTACGAGCCGCGCCAAAAATCCTCGAGCTCATCGTGCCGGTCAGAATGTGATTCAATGCGTTCATAGCCGTGACTTCTTCATCGCTTAACTCGCGCGGAATCATCATTGACCAGCCAAACGTCAAATTAGTCGCCTCTTTTCGTCTGACTAAAACCGGATTAGCCCTGCGCGGTTCATCGCGCGGAATAACGAATCGCTCGCCCGTCTCTAATTGCCAACCCTCAAGATGTTCTTTAATAGCCGCTTTTCGTCCAGCCATTTTTCCAGCCACCACAAACCGCATATTCTTCAAAGTATGCGTTCGCTTGTGATGATTTTTAATATCCTTCAATTCAATATTAGCAATCGTTTTTAGGCGCTGATTATACGTCAAAATATCCTCACCCAGCGCCTGCTGAATGCGCGGCCACATCACACGGTTGTGATTGTTGAGATAACCAGTCAATTCAGAGCGAACATTACCCTTTTCCGCCTCAAGCTCATCGGCATTGAATCGCGGCGTTGTAATAGCCAATCTCTGAAGCTCCAAAATCCTGTCCCACTCAAAATCCGCACAAATCGCTTCATAAACCATTGAATAGTCAGAAGTGTAAGCGTTGTGATAGGCACCATTCTTGGTAAATTCCTGCTCGTAATTGTGCTCCGAACGAAACTTTTCATTCGCGCCGAACGCCATATGCTCCATAATGTGAGCCGTTTCGTAAATGTCTTTATTCAGAACGTAGCGATTGCCTGCCCTGAATTGCACCTGAAAACTCATTACCGTAGTGTCTGGAACGTCAATCAACAAGCCGCGCGCACCATTCTTCAGTCTAATTTCCTCAACTGTATGTTTCATTGCCTAATTCTCTGATTATTTACGATTTTTCTTACGGTTCTGTCGCTGAGTCTTTTTCTTCTTTCGAGCTTGATTCTTCGCACGATTTGATTCCGCGCTAGTCTTGCCCTTTTTCACAGAGAAGTCATCGTCACGATTTTCCTCGCCCGAACCAATTTCATTTACGCCACGCTCAACGGCATTTTCCGCCAACCTAGTTAGCTCGGTGTCATATTCGTCGTCTTGAGATTGACGGACTGTAGCGTCGGCTTTATGAATATTAAATATCGTTGCCAGAACTTCATCGCGGAGATTAGCCTGTAAACTCTCAAACAACTTCTGGGATTCTGATCGATATTCCACCAAAGGATCACGCTGCCCAACACTTCGCCAGTGAATTCCCTCGCGCAAATGTTGCATATTTTCCAAATGCTGCATCCACAATGTATCCAACACCGCCATGTAGACCTCGCGCTCAACTCCGCGCAAATCATCAGCGCCAATCTCACGCTCTTTCTCCGCGTAAGCTTCTTCAGCCAATTCCAGTGCTTTTTCATAGCGCAGACGATCTTTCTTTTCCTTGCCAACCTTTTCAATTTTTTCCTTATCAACTGGGAAAATAACCGAGAAATCCTCGACAAACTTTGGATTATTCTTTGATGGAAGAGTCGTCAATTCGTGAACTTTAGCTCGCAATAATCGCTCAATTTCTGGCTTAATATTATCGCCTTCCAAAATCCTACGTCGCATAACATAAACGACGCGACGATGACGGTTAATCACATTGTCATATTGAACAACATTTTTGCGCGTATCAAAGTTGTAGCCTTCAACTCGCTTCTGCGCCGCTTCCAATGTTTTCGATACGGCGCGAGTTCTGATTGGCGTATCATCATCAACGCCCAGCCTATCCATCAACGACGCAATTCGCTCGCCCTGGAAAATTCGCATCAAATCATCTTCGGTCGAAACGTAAAACTGAGTCTCGCCTGGATCGCCCTGGCGTCCGCCACGACCGCGCAACTGATTGTCAATTCGGCGTGATTCGTGTCGCTCTGAACCGATAACAACCAATCCACCAAGTTCCTTAACACCCTCGCCAAGCTTAATGTCGGTACCACGACCAGCGATATTCGTGGCCAAAGTAATCGCGCCTTTTTCGCCGGCTTTCGCAACAATCGCAGCCTCACGCTCATTGTTCTTGGCGTTCAGAATCTCAAACTTAATGCCTTCTTTTTCCAAATATTTGGCAATTTGCTCATTCTTTTCAATAGAGCCAGAGCCAACCAGAACAGGACGACCTTGCTTGTGGTAATCCTTAATCGCCTCAGCGACAGCTTTAAGCTTGGCCTTTTCAGTCTTGAAAATCAAGTCTTCCTTATCCTCGCGAATAACTGGTTTGTTCGGTGGAATTTGGATAACATCAAGTGAATAAATTTGCTGGAACTCCTCAGCTTCAGTAAATGCCGTACCAGTCATACCGCTCAATTTATTGTACAAACGGAAATAATTCTGGAAGGAAATTGTCGCCAAGGTCATACTCTCTTCCAGTACAGGAACGCCCTCTTTCGCCTCAATTGCCTGGTGCAAGCCTTCGTTGTAGCGGCGACCCTGCATCAAACGACCAGTATGTTCGTCAACGATAATCACTTCACCGTCGTTGGTTACAACATAATCCTTGTCGCGCTTGAACAATGTCTGCGCTCGCAAAGCCTGATCCATGTGATAAACACTGCGCACGTGATCTGGTGTGTACAAGTTTTTTATTCCCAACAGTTTCTGAACCTTTTCAACACCTTCATCAGTCAAGGCAACACTTCGGCGCTTCTCATCCAAAACGTAATCTTCTGGAACCAACTTCGCGGCGATTTTAGCAAACGTGTAATAATTGTCAGGATTTTCAGCCGCTGGAGCAGAGATAATAAGCGGCGTACGAGCTTCGTCAATCAAAATTGAGTCAACCTCGTCAACGATTGCAAAATTCAATTCACGCTGCCTGAGCAAATCGACATCATTAACCATGTTGTCGCGCAAATAGTCAAAGCCAAACTCGTTATTCGTGCCGTATGTAATATCCGCAGCATAAGCTTCTTTACGTGAAACTGGGCGAAGCTTGCGCATTCGAGGGTCGTCGTGATGCTCATTGTTATAATCTTTATCATAAACAAATGACGCCTCATTGATAATCACACCAGTAGTCAGGCCTAGGAAATCATATACTTGACCCATCCAGCCGGCGTCGCGCTGCGCCAAATAGTCATTAACCGTCACCACATGAACACCCTTGCCCTCCAAAGCATTCAAGTAAGTCGGCAATGTCGCCACAAGAGTCTTACCTTCACCAGTTTTCATCTCGGCAACGTTACCCTCATGAAGAACCATACCGCCAATCAGCTGCACATCATATGGACGCTCGCCAATCACACGCTTAGCAGCTTCCCTTGCCACGGCAAACGCATCTGGCAAAATCGTATCAAGCGTCACACTCTTCTTCGACAAACGCTTTTTCAGCTCATCAGTTTGCGCCCGAAGCTCCTTGTCGGACATCTTTTCATATTTGTCATTCAGACCGTTAATAACGTCAACTTGCTTACGCAATCGTTTCAAAATCTTCTTCTGTGGATCGCCAAAAATCTTACTCAGCGCTTTTTGTTGTGTAATTGCCATAAACCTTAAAACTCCCTCACTTTCAGGCATTTTCAAAAACTTCTTTTATTATAACTTTTTTCAGGCAATTTGAAAAGAAAAAGCGCCCAAAATCTGAACGCTTTCCTGCTAATTTCATCTATCAATTATTTTCGACCGAAAGTTTGCTTTAGCTTCGCCAAAATTCCGCGACTTCCGCCAACGTGAGCCAGCACATCATCTTTATACTTACGAACTTGACCGTTCAACCTAGCTTCAACAATATCCACCGCAGCCAAAACGTTCATGGTTGAATCCTTAGCTACAATTTTCTTATCTGGCACATTGATAATAACTTCAACCTCGTATTTATTGCCGCCAGGATTGTCAATCTGCCTAATCTTCACATCTGCAGACGCACTCTTTCGGGCATGGCGTGGCAAGTATTTTCCCAACGAACCAATTTTCCTTTCAACATATTTTTTTGTTGTGGCGTTCAGCTCATATTTAACGCCAGTAATTGTAATATCCTTAATCATTTTTCCTCCTACTAACTAATACGCTCTTATTATATCACGTCACGGCCATTCATATATGGACGAAGTACCTCAGGAACAGTCAAAGTTCCATCTGGATTCTGGAAATTCTCCAAAATCACTACCAGAGAACGAGCCAACGATACCGCAGTTCCATTCAATGTGTGAACAGATTCAATTGCGCCATTTTCTCGGCGAACTCGAATATTCAAACCACGAGCTTGATAATCGGTACAGTTCGAACAACTCGTCAGCTCACGATAAGTTTGATCAACTGGCGACCAATATTCAATGTCGTACTTCTTTGCAGCCGGTGCACCCAAATCGCCCGCCGCAATATTAACCACGTGATAAGAAATCCCGATTTGCTGCCAAAGTGCCTCTTCAACGCTAAGAATTTTCTCATGAATCTCTTTAGATTGCTCAGGCAGACAAAACGCGTACATTTCCAACTTATTAAATTGGTGAACTCGGAACAGACCACGCGTGTGCTTGCCGTATGTTCCCGCCTCTTTTCGATAGCAAGGACTATATCCAGCGTATAGCAATGGCAAATCTTTTTCGTCCAAAATCTCATCCGCGTGATAGCCGGTTAATGGCATTTCCGCCGTACCAATTAGCGTCAAATCTTCACCGTCAACTACATATTCGTTACTGCCCTCGCCCTTTGGAGTAAAACCTGCGCCCTCAGCTGTTCGCAAATTGACCATATGCGGCACGGTCATAAATGTGAAGCCCTGCTTTGTTACGTAGTCCAAGGCAAATTGAGTTACGGCATTTTCCAATAAAGCCAAATCGCCCTTCAAATAATAAAACTTCGCGCCAGCCACCTTAGCGCCGCGCTCAAAGTCCACCCAACCGCGACTTACAGCGTAATCCAAATGGTCTTTTGCACCAGTTTTACAATCGCCATAAACTTTTACCTCAACAGAATCTTCTTCGCCACCCAGAGGCACGTCGTCAAAAGTGATATTCGGGACGTTTTTAAGAATTGCCGCAACTTTTTCCTCGGTCGATTTCAAATAGCTCTCACGCTCCGCCAGCTCAACTTTCAATTGCTTGCCCTGATCAATCAGTTCTTGGTCTGGTCGACCACCTTTCATTTTCGCTGAAATTGCGTTACGCTGTTCGCGTAGCGCTTCAACCTGCTTCTGCAAATCGCGACGCTCATCGTCTAATTGCAACAATGCCGCAATATCAACTTTATAGCCTTTCTCGTATGCCGTCTT
>UNSP01000013.1 GCA_900556355.1 Candidatus Saccharimonadota bacterium
ATATCCAGTTAGGTGATCTCGAGCATTATTTCTGTATAATGGAATAATGATGAGTATTAAAGAACATCCACCACAGTCGGAAAAGCTTCAGGAAAGCGAACCGATTCATGTTCCCGTACTTTTGGAGATAACCCTTAGCAAGCTGCAGCCAGTCGAAGGCGAGTCGTATCTCGACTTGACGGCTGGCTATGGCGGCCAAGCCAGGGCATTCTTAATTACTTGAACTCAGTGTTAGTAGATCGCGACGAAAACGCGATTAAAACATTGGGTGATTTGGCTGAAAAAGGCGTAACTTTAATTCACAAAGATTTTGTGAGTGCAGCGCAAGATTTGGTCAAGCAGGGGCGTAAGTTTGACGTGATTTTGGCTGATTTGGGGGTGTCGTCACCACAGCTTGACAGAGCAGAGAGAGGTTTTTCGTTTCGATTTGATGGTCCGCTAGATATGCGGATGGATAGTCGGACGGAAATCACAGCGGCGGATATTGTCAATTCATATTCGGTTGATGATTTGACGCGGCTGATTATTCGTTACGGCGAGGAGAGCCTGGGGCGAGCAAGGCGAATTGCGCAGGCAATTGTCAAAGCTCGACCAATTCAGGGAACGACTGAGCTGGCTGATCTGATCAAGCAAACCGTTGGTCGCGGTAACATGAAACATCATCCTGCGACTCGTACCTTTCAGGCGCTACGCATTGAAGTCAATCGCGAACTTAAGCTGATTGAAGAACTATTGCCACTTTTGCCACGCTTACTTAATAAGGGCGGGCGAGTAGGAATAATTAGTTTTCATAGCTTGGAAGACAGATTGATCAAGCGTTACTTTTCGGAGCAAGCAACGGCTGGCTATGAGGCTGAGCTGATTGTTCCAGAGAAAAAACCGGTGTCTGGAACTGAAGATGCTCACAATCCGCGTAGTCGAAGTGCGAAGTTTCGATACGCCGTGAAAAAATAAAACAAAAAGAAGGAGGCTATTATGCCAATCCACATCAAAGTAGAATTCCAGAATACGGACAAGGCAGAGGCTGTTTCAGTACGCCGCGGCTAAACTAAAGCGTATTCCGGAATATACCTTAGAGAAACCAGCCTGTCTTTAACGGGCGGGCTGGTTTGTTATGCTAAACACAAATATAAACATAAAAGATAGAGATAAATGACAAACACCACCACATTTACTTCACGACGTTCACACGGTCAATTGCGCCGAAATCAGAATTCTACACGTTTTCAGTCTCAGGTCAAACTTGGTCCTGTTGCTCATACAGTGCTAGTTGCATTGATGATTACAGTACTGGGCTTGATTTATCTTACTCAGGCAACCAGGCTTACAGCTTACGGCTATGAAGCTCAGAGTCTGGATACAAAAATCACCGAACTAAGCGCAAAAAAGTCAGAATTGGAAGTTCAGAATGCGCGTCTGACGGCGTTAGAGAAGGTGAAGAATAGCAATGTCGCTTCAGCTATGACGACAACTGAAACGCATTACGCTCAATAGTGATATAATAGGATAAGCAATATGCAGCGGCTTATTCGTTCAAGAACTGGTTGGTTGGCCATCGCTTTACTAGTAGTGATGGCGGCTTTTGTGTTGCGATTATTTCAATTGCAGATTTTGCAATATGGCAAATATACGGAATTAGCGCGAGCGAGTCAGCAGCGTCAATTCGTCATTCCTGCGGAGCGCGGGAAAATTTACATGATGGACGGGAAAACGCCAGTTCCTGTGGTGCTTAATCAGGCGGTCTATACGGTGATTGCGGATCCGCAGTCGATTGACGATAAAGAGCGGAATCAGCTTGTTGATAGTTTGAGAGAAATTGCTGGCGGTGAAATGACGGAAAATGTATCTGAACGGCTCAATAATAAAAAGTCGCGCTATGAAGTTTTGGCGAAGAATATTACCAGAACTCAAGCGGAAAAATTGAAAAAGAAAAACTTTGCGGGCGTGCTATACCAGCAAAGTTCTATTCGAAATTATCCTGAGGGCGAACTGGGCGCGCACGTGCTTGGATTTGTGAATGCGGCTGGCGAAGGTCAATATGGCGTCGAAGGCTCTTTGAATAAGCAGCTTAAGGGTCGGGACGGACTATTGCAATCTGTAACTGACGTGAGGAATATACCTTTGACGGTTGGAAAAAATAATATGCGAATCGAGGCGAAATCTGGTGACAATTTGGCGCTGACGGTGGATAGGAATATTCAAAGCCAGACTGAATTGGCACTGAAAAAGGGAATTGAAGCGGCTAGCGCCACCGAGGGAAGTGTGATTGTTATGAATCCGAAAAACGGTCAAGTTCTGGCAATGGCGAATTATCCGACTTATAATCCAGCGGATTTTGCCAAGCAGAAAAACGGGTCGGTGTTCGTGGATAGCGCGTCGATGGTGCCATTTGAGCCGGGATCGATTATCAAGTCCTTTAGTTTCGCTACGGCAATTGACAAGGGAGTTATTACTCCGTCCAGCACGTATAATAATACCGATTGTATTAAAGTCGCTGATCGCACGATGTGTAATGCTCTGAGAGGTTTGGACGGCACGATGACGATTCAAGGTGCGTTTAACAATTCGCTCAACGTCGGCACGATTACCGCGATTCGAAAATTAGGAAATGGCTCGCAGATTAATTTGCCAGCTCGCCAGACTTTGTATGAATATTATCACGATAAATTTGGCTTTGGCGCTAAAACTGGAATTGAGCTGGGCGAGGCTTCGGGCTATATTTACCCGCCGGATAGTGTAGAAGGAAATGAGGTTCGCTATTCGGCCATGACTTACGGGCAGAGTATGAACTTGACTATGGTTCAAGTCGCGGCTGGATTTTCGTCGCTAGTTAACGGCGGTCAATATTATAAGCCAACCGTTCTTGGTGGCACAATTGACGAATCTGGCAATTTGAAACCGTCGGAAAATAAAGTTATTCGCCAAACCGTAAGCGGTGGCACGTCATCGCAGATGCGAACGATGTTAACGACGGCGCGCCGATCTTCATTCCTGTCAAAGAGTGACAAATCTGGCTATGAAATCGGCGGAAAAACGGGTACTTCTGAAGCGGTGGTTAATGGCGCTTATACTCAAAAAGAAACGATTGCTACATATATTGGTTATGGCGGTGGAAAAAATGGCGCCGAATATGTCATAATGGTACGTGTAGCGGCTCCGGGCAAGGGGATTAATTTGCAAGGAAATCTCCATGCTGGGCCAATTTTTACGGATATATCCAATTGGATGATTGATTATATGAAAATAGCACCAAAGGAATAAATATGGGAATAGCTCTGCAGACAGTAACTAATGAATTAACGCACGTGTTTTTACTGAGCGTCGGCGCGTTTTTACTAGCGATGTTTTTAACGCCAATTTATACGTTTTTCGCTTATCGATATCGCTTCTGGAAGCGCCAAAGGTCGGAAAGTACTGACGGGAAAAAGTTGAAGATTTTCGCCAAATTCCAAGCGGCAAAATTGCGACGAAACATCCCGACGATGGCTGGAGTGATTGGCGTAATTTCAATCTTTGTGGTGACGATTTTCTTCAATTTAGACCGAGCGCAGACCTGGCTTCCTTTGGCGGCGTTGGTTGGTGGCGGAATTGTTGGGCTAATTGACGATATCATCAATCTGCGTGGTTTGGGTGGCGGCGCGGCTGGGCTTCGTAGTCCGGTGAAGTTTGCGCTGATTACGTTGATTGGCGTGGTGCTTGGTTGGTTTTTCTTTGCCAAACTGGGCGTAGCGAGTTTTCACGTGCCATTTATGGGCGAGGTGAATATTGGTTGGTTGATAGTTCCTTTGTTCGCATTTGCGGTGGTGGCTACTGGTAACGCTGTTAATATTTCTGACGGAATGGACGGACTAGCAGGTGGGCTGCTCAGTATTAGCTTTGGGGCGTTTGGTGTGATTGCCTTATTGCAACAACATGTTATATTGGCGGGATTCTGTTTTACGGTTGTCGGAGTGCTATTGAGCTATTTGTGGTTCAATATTTACCCAGCTCGATTCTTTATGGGTGACGTTGGAAGTTTTGCTTATGGCGCTAGCTTAGGTGTTGTGGCGATGTTAACCGACTCTCTACTTCTACTTCCTGTGATTGGCTTGCTATTCGTAATTGAGGCGGGATCGAGCTTGACTCAAATCGTCAGCAAGAAGCTGTTTAAGAGAAAGATTTTCTTATCTGCGCCGATTCATCATCACTTGGAGGCGATTGGCTGGCCAGAAACTAAAGTTACTATGCGATTCTGGGTTATTGGCTGTGTGATGGCGTTTATCGGCGTGATGCTGGCTCTTGCTGGAGGTCATATTGCGTAATTCGATCGCCAAAAATCGTCAGTCTATCGCTCAGCCGGTTCGAAGCCATCGACCGATGTATCAAATTGTACTTTATATGGGGCTTTTGTTGCTACTTGGGCTGATTGTTATGTATGCGCTGGGGCCGCAACGCGCCAACGTGATGAATTATGCTTACGGCACAAATTATAGCGATACGTATTTCTTTGGCAAGCAGTTGACGAGTGTGCTTATTGCTGTCATGGCTTTTTCTGCGTTTTATTTTACGCCGTACAAATGGTTTACTGGTGAGAGATCAAAATACATTCTTTATGCTGGATTTGCGCTATGTATTTTATTATTTCTCTCGGGATCGGTACTCCATTTATCATTTGCGCAAGAAACTAACGGCGCGTATCGATGGTTTTATCTGGGAGGATTAGGTAGTTTTCAGCCGGCAGAATTGCTTAAATATGGCGTGCTATTGTTTTTGGCAGGATTTTTAGGGCGTCGCTCGCAACAGGGAAAATTGAACGACATCCAGGAGACTATCATTCCGCTGGGTATTATCTCTGGCTTGTCGCTACTGATGATTGTGTTTTTGCAAAAAGACTTGGGAACGGGAATTTCGTTGATAGCAATTATCTTATCAATGATTTTGGTGGCTGGAATTGATTGGAAGATTTTCAAGAAGATTCTGGCGATTGTTGCACTTTGTGGTTTGGTGATGATTTTTACGTCGCCGCACCGAATTGAGCGCGTGATGACTTTCGTGCAAGGTGATAGTCACAAAGGGACGAGTAGCCAGGAGAACAAGAATTATCACATTCAGCAGGCCAGAATTGCGATTGGTTCTGGCGGGCTTCTGGGGCTTGGAATTGGTAAAAGCGTTCAGGCGACAGGATATCTTCCAGAGGCGACTAACGACTCAATTTTTGCCGTCATGGGAGAAACGTTTGGCTTCGTTGGCTTAATGGCTATATTGGCGCTGTTTACGGCGTTACTCTTGTCAATTTTGCACGTAGCTGCAAGACTTCCGAACGTGACGTTGCGGCTAATTGTGGCGGGAATTTTTGGCTGGATAGCGTCGCATGTAATATTGAATATTGCCGCAATGACAGGGTTGGCGCCGCTTACTGGAATCCCGTTGCCATTATTAAGTTATGGCGGTACAAGCATGTTATTTATCGCGGCGGCGCTCGGTTTAGTTTTCCAAATTTCCAAATATACATCACATAAAGCATTAGAGGAGGGTGAAAGTGGCCAAGATCTTAGCGGTCGGCGGCGGCTCAGGCGGACACGTTACGCCAGTGGTAGCCGTATTTAGAGAATTACAGAAAACTGGTAATCACGAGCTTCGTTTTTGGTGCGATAAAAAATTTGGCGCCAGCGCACGCGGGATTTTTGCTAAGTTCGACGAGAATATTCCGGTCGATTTGATTGTTGCTGGAAAATTACGCCGATATCACGGAAAAAGCATCTCATTTCATCTACATCCGTCAATTTTATTCCCAAATCTACGTGATGGTTTTAAGGTGATGATTGGCTTTTTCCAGAGCTTGTTTAAGCTTATAAAGTGGCGTCCAGATGTTATTTTCATTAAGGGCGGATATGTTTGTTTGCCAGTTGGCTATGCGGCTCGGCTATTAAGAATTCCGTTGGTTTTGCATGATTCCGACGCGCATCCAGGTTTGACGAATCGCTTATTGAGTCCCTTCGCAAAAGCTATCGGCACAGGTGCGCCGCTTGAATATTACAATTATCCACCAGAAAAAGCTTCATATGTTGGCATTCCAGTTGCGCCAGAATTCCATCCATATTCTGAGGCCGAGAGGAAAGAATTGAAGGAAAAATTAGGCTTTAATGTCAATAAACCGTTAGTTGTTATTACTGGCGGTGGACTTGGAGCTGGGCGAATTAATTCCGCGATTGTAGCAATTAGGGAAAACCTGCTTTCTGAGGCTTCGGTATTTTTGATATCGGGAAATCAGCAATATGAAGAAATTCTCAAGCAAACCGACGAACGGGAGGGTTGGCGATTGCAGGCATTTGTTCACAACGGAATGGCGGAAGTTTTGGCGGCGGCGGATATAGTCGTAACCAGGGCAGGGGCGACCACTCTTCTGGAATTGGCGGCGCTACATAAACCAACAATCATCATCCCTAACGGCCATTTGACAGGCGGGCATCAATTGAAAAACGCTAAAGTTTACCAGGACGCATTGGCGGCGTTGATAG
>UNSP01000014.1 GCA_900556355.1 Candidatus Saccharimonadota bacterium
TTAGTTTTAATAAGTAAGTAAAAGGTGGAAAGTTGGTTTTTTGCCGCTGAGATATGGTTCTTTGATAAAATTCTGTATAGTTTTGAGACAGTCCGTTTGTGATGGATGGGTGATTTGGCTGATACGACTGGACGACAACTTCTGTTGGTGTGCTTGACCTGCCGACGCGGCCGACGACTTGGGCGAGCAATTGAAATGTTCGTTCGGGCGATGAATAGTCGGGGAGGGAAAGTCCGGTGTCAGCCTGAACGACTCCGACGACTGTTAAATGTGGCAAATCTAATCCTTTGGCGATAACTTGCGTGCCGATAATTATATCTATTTCGCCATTTTTCAGTTCATCGTAACGCTCGTCTACGGTAGCCTTTAAATCGGTGTCTTTATCAAATCGAGCAATTTTTTTGTTCGGGAATAACCTCTGTAATTCGTCTTCAATTCGCTTAGTTCCGATACCTTTATGAATGATGTCAGCGTTTTTACATTCAGGGCAACTAGTAGGAACTTTGGTTGAAAAACCGCAAATGTGGCATGACAATTTATGACTATCTGCGTGCAGAGTGAGCGGAATAAAACAGCGTGGGCAGCCAGCCTGCCAGCCGCAGTTGTCGCATAATGTGATTGATGCTGTGCCGCGTCGATTGTGAAAAATAAGAACTTGCTCATTTTTTGATAATGCTGTGTTTATAGATTTCAGAAGTGAGTCAGAGAGAAATTGATGTTGAGTAAAATTGTTGCGCTTTGTCATATCGACCAGCGTCACATTGGGGCGAACGGTGTCTGGTCTTGCTGGTTTTGTCATTGTAATGATTGGCGTGTTTGATTTTTTTGCAACGTAATAGTCGGCAACTGCTGGAGTGGCGCTACCTAGAATTAGCTTGCCGCGATGTTGATTCGTAAGAACTGAGGCGACGCGAAGGGCTGAATATCGAGGGGATTGCTCCTGCTTGAAACTTGGTTCGTGACACTCATCAATCACCACAAGTCCGAGCTGTTGCACGGGCATGAAAAGAGCAGACCGCGGGCCGATGATTACTACTGGATCGTTTGAACTGATAACTCTTTTCCAGATTGCATATCGTTGAGCTTCGGTTTGTTTGGAATGGGTGACTATGACATTTGGTAGATGAGCGGAAAACTCAGCAACCAGTTGCGAGGTTAGGGCGATTTCGGGGACTAAAATTATTGATGATCGCTCTTCTTTTAAGGTTTGTTTTGCGGATTCTATATACACTAGGGTTTTTCCTGAGCCAGTTACGCCGTGTAAAAGTGCCGTTCCAGAATGGAGATTTTCGATGGCCTGGAGGGCTGATTTTTGCTCATCTGTGAATACATTTTTTGTTCGATTTTCTGCTGGATTAACTGGGGTGGACTGGTTAATTGAGCGACGTTTTTTGGATAATCCGCTGGGTAAAATTGCTTGCCAGACGGTCGCTTGGTGTGTAGCGTAATATTTACTCATCCATATGGCGGTTTGAACGAGTTCAATTGGCAAGGGATATTCTTCAATGATTTTACTAATTGGCTTGACTTCAAAATCTGGTTGGCGAACTTCTTGTAGAACTACACCAATAGCATTGATTTTGCCAATTTCTATAGCAACAATCATTCCAGTTGGCAGTCTTTCCTCTGAAGAATACGTAAACGAACTTGCGTCGGCGCGGACGATTCTTGTTGGCGAAACCAAATAGTAATGCATGTTTATATTATATCGCGAAAAAAATGCTAAAATAAGCATATGTATTTTGAGAGTCGTTCGCAGGCTGGGGCAATTCTGGCTGATCAAGTACTGGAAAAGTATCGCTATGAAAACTGCGCAGTGGTTGCAATTGGCGAAGGTGGCGTGCTGATTGGTGAGCAAATTGCAGTGAAGCTTCACTGTGTCCTCATGATGTTGCTTAGCGAAGGGATTGAGATTCCTGGGGAAAGTTTAAGCATCGGAGCGATGTCGCAGTCTGGGCAATTTACGTATAATAGTCAATTTTCTGACGGTGAAATTAATGAATATACTAGTGAATTTCACGGTTATCTGGAAGAAAAAAAGCGTGAGACTCATCAGAAAATGAATAGGCTTTTGGGCGATGGTGGAATAATCGATAAGGATATGCTGAAGGATCGGGTGGTGATTTTAGCGAGTGATGGCTTTGGCGATGATTTGTCGGTTTTGGACGTGGCTTTGAGTTTTCTGAAGTCTGTTCGGATTGAGAAATTGGTGATTGCGGTGCCGTTTTGTGGCGTGGCGGCGGTGGATAAATTGCACATGACGGTTGATGAAATGCATATCTTGGACGTGAAGGAGAATTTTATGGGATTAAATCATTATTATGAGGATAATATATTGCCGTCCAAAGAGGAAACTATAGCGAAAATTAATCAGGTTATTTTGAATTGGAAATAAAAAACTTGTCGGGTGTTGTAAAATTGTGATAAACTTTAATTAAGAAAGATGCGTTAGGGAGGTTATGTTAGACGTTTTTATTACATCTAGGGTGCGGCGAAAAATTGTAGTAGTATACGCTAAGTATCCTGATTTTCACACACATGTTCGCGGATTAGCAAAGCTAATTAAGGAAGATCCTGGAAATATTCAACGAGAATTGAAGCGACTAGAAAAGGTTGGATTTTTGCAGAGTGAAAAGCAGGGTAACTCACGTACGTATTTCACTAATAAACAATTCCCAATTTTTAAGGAATTGCAAAGTATGGTGATTAAATCTCAGCAATATTCAGCGCGATCAAAGCGCGGCATGGCTGATAAAGACTAATGGCATTATTTGAGAAAATTTTAGCGGCTCGAGGCTTGACTACGCGTGCGGCGCGTGAGGAATTTTTGCATCCGAATTACGCGTCAGCAAAGCATGATCCGTTTTTATTGCCAGATATGAAAAAAGCGGTGGACCGCTTGAAAAAGGCGCACACTGAGGGTGAGAAAATTGTTATTTACGGCGATTACGATATTGACGGGCTGAGTGCAACGGCGATTTTGCTGGATGCGTTTGGTAAGTTTGGATTTAAGGACGTTGGCGCATTTATTCCGAATCGGTTTGTTGAGGGTTACGGAATGACGATGGGCGCTGTTGATAAGGTGCGAAATATGGGTGCGGATTTAATTGTCACGGTTGATACGGGAAGTTTATGCCACGCGGAAATTGAATATGCGTCGAGTTTGGGGATTGATACGGTGGTGACTGATCACCATAATGTTGCCGAGACTCCACCGCCGAGTGTTGCCGCGGTTAATCCTAAGTTTCCTGGTCATAAATATCCTTTCCGCGATTTGTGCGGTGCGGGTGTGGCGTTTAAATTGATTCAGGCTTTGCAAGCTGAACTGGACGGGTTGCCAGATGGTTACGAGAAGTGGCTATTGGATCTGGTGGCACTGGGGACGGTTTGTGACATAGTTACGCTGGCGGATGAAAATAGGGCGAATGTCTATTGGGGTTTGGAGGTTTTGAAAAAGCAGAGGCGTCCTGGTTTGAAGGCATTGATGTCAGTGGCGAGAATTGAGCCGGAGAAGGTTAATGCTAGGCATTTGGGATTTGGTCTGGGTCCACGAATGAACGCGGCGGGTAGGCTGGAGACGGCGCAATATGCTCTGGATATGCTGACGGCGAGTGATGGACTGGAGGCGTTGGAGGCTAGCGAAAAACTAGAAGAATTGAATATTAAGCGTCGCAGTATTCAGGATGAGATTTTTGACGAAGCTTGCCAGCAGGCGGACAATATGACTGATGATCGAGTTTTGGTGGTGAATAGCGGCAATTGGAATCACGGGGTTATCGGCATTGTGGCGTCGAAATTGGTTGAGAAATATAAGAAGCCAGTTTTTATAATTGGCGAGCGTGGCGATGAGGCTACGGGTTCGGCGCGAAGTTTTGGTGATTTTTCCGCGGCTGACGCGGTTCGTGCAGCTGACGACATCATTATTAAAGGCGGCGGTCACGGAGCAGCGGCGGGCGTGACGTTGGCGACTGAGAGAATTGACGATTTTAGGCGACGAGTGAATGAGTTTTACGATTCGCTGCAATTAAAAAATCAGGAATTGTATTTGTTGCCGAGAGCTGATGTTGAGGTTGACGATTTTTCGGAAATTAATGAGGAGCTGATTGATAATTTGGCAAAGATGGAACCGTTTGGCAATGGTAACGCGGAGCCTATATTGAAAATAACTGAAGCGACGGTTTTAAATGTAAGGAGAATGGGTGTGGATGGGCAACATGTGAAATTGACCTTGCGTGATAAGAATGACGTTGCGCTGCAGATGCTGGCTTTTAATGCGCCAGAAGAATTTTTCCGTGAAGTGGGCGACGAAGTGTCTGTCTGGTTCCAGCCAACCATAAATGAGTGGCAGGGAATGAAGTCGGTTGAAGGGCGATTATTACATTTGGCTTAGACGTAATAGTTGCATTACTTGTAGAGTAGATGTATTGTTATAGTGTATTAATATTTTTGGGTGGGAGAATTTTTTGGGAGGTTTGGTATATATGGAGTTTTCTAATAGCGGCAGAGGGGAAATTATATATCAGAAAGATACACATACTAGCCTGGGGAGGGTAGCGCTAAAGTTACTGACTAATTATCACGAAGATACACGCTCGGAGCTGCCTGGCAAAGCCTTAGCGGATCTTAAAGAAGAGCATGATGACGTAGCGGGTAAACATAAGGAATTCGCTGAACATTTGAATGAAGCTTCTAGCTTGAGTTCTTTAGTAGCAGCTGCTGGTCACTTAATTTCCCTAAAGGACGTAATGTATGAGATAAATAATGGCGTTCAATTGTCTTTATCCAGTGATGCGAATGGAGAAGTTCCTGGCGATTCGGCTTTGCCAGAAAATATTCCTTGTGACCTTGCCAAAGTTAAAATTTCTGAAAATGATGGTGGTACGTATCCTGCCAAGATCCCTGTTACAGAACACAGATTTGACTGTAATAGGCATATACGGGCTGATGTGACCACTTATACTATTACGTTTACTCCTGATGGTGAGGTATTAAATCTCACGTCAAAGAAGGTGAAGGGATAATCTAGTTGGCAAATACTTTCTTATCTGTTATAATGTTTGCAGTATGGTACAAGTAACACGTAAAGATCAGAAGGAAGCGAACGAAAATATCATTCGTCGTTTCAACCGCAGGGTTTTGCAAAGCGGTGTTTTGGCTCGCGCTAAGAGCGTTATGCGTTTTGAAAAACCAATTTCAAAGACCGAGCGTCGTAAAAAGGCTATTATTCGCCGCGAGCGACGAGCTGAAAAAACGGCAAAAATGCGCCTAGGGGTGCGTTAATGTCTGCGCTAAAAGAGCGCATTACTAGTGAAATGAAAGCCGCTCTATTGAGCGGCGATCGTTTTCGTGGTGATGTTTTGCGTAATCTAAAGGCAGCAATCTTAAACGAAGAAGTTTCTTTGGGTAAGCGAGAAAACGGCTTGGATGATGCTGAAATTGAAAAAGTCGTTGCTCGAGAAGTGAAAAAGCGCGTCGAAAGTGCGGATTTATATCGAAAGAATGACCGTGCGGAGTTGGCGGAACCTGAAGAAAAAGAAGCGGAAATTTTACGAGAATTTTTGCCAGAACAACTTGGCGAGGCGGAAATCTCGAAGATTGTAGAAGAAGTTATTGCGGGTATGGACGATGTCTCAATTCAGAAAATGGGACAAGTTATTGGCGCGGTAAAAAGTAAGGTCGGCAATGCTGCGGATGGCGCGTTGGTGGCAAAAATTGTTAAAGAAAAACTTACAAAATAGGAGGAAAAAATGATTGTATTTTTTGGGCCGGCGGGTGCTGGGAAGAGTGTGCAGGGGCAAATTTTAGCAGCGCGTCACGGTTGGCGTTGGCTTAGTGCCGGACAGTTGTTGCGCGATACTCACGATGGCGAATTGATTCATCGTATGCAATCTGGCGAACTGGTGCCGATGGAAACTATCAACGGTTTGATGGGTGAGGCTCTTAATAAAGCTAAGGATATTAATGGCGTAATTCTGGACGGTTATCCAAGACAATTAGAACAGGCTAAATGGCTGATTGAGTCGCGTTCACATCACGGAAAAGACGTTAAGTTGGTGATTGTGCTAGAAGTTCCGCGTGACGAAATTTTGGAGCGTTTGAGGGTTCGCGGTCGAGTTGACGACACGCCTGAAGCAATTGACAAACGGCTCAGTATTTATCGAGGTGAAATTTACCCAATTTTGGATTATCTAAATGAAAACGGTGTTCCAATTGTACATATGAGTGGCGTTGGAACTGTCGGGCAAGTTCATGATGAAATCGAGAGAGAGCTGGTCAGTCGCGGCATCGTTGAGGGCATAAAATGAGCCAATTGATCACTGGAGAAAAAACGCCGCAACAGATGAAAGATATGCGCGAGTGCGGCAAGATGCTTGCAACAATTTATGATGAATTGAAAAAATCCGTAACGGCTGGAATG